>NZ_VPBQ01000030.1:0-8511 GCF_013418635.1 Acinetobacter sp. YH12131 | reverse complement strand
TTGGGTATTTGCATTATGAGGTTGAATAATTAAATTAATCAATCTCATATTCTTCTTCAAACAATTCAACCAAGGTTGGAATGTGTGCTCCATATTCTGTTTTCATTTTTTTATATTTGGTTGAAAAACTAAAGTTCAAATCTTTACTTGATACAGTAGTAACAGGACTATTGGGTGTAACAATTGATGGTTTGGTTGAAGTTGCTTTGGTTGAAATACTTGTCACTGATCTTGCAATTTTATTGTATAACATCCTTGCTCGAATCACTTCAAATGAATAACCTCGCCCAAGTCTGTTTGCAACTTTGGTCAATCCATTATGTCCCTCAGTATAAGCATTGGTAATACTGAACGGTGCATCCCAATAAGCAAAAATGTCATCATAATTATTGGATACGGTTTTTACTAAATCATTAAATTGAGGGAGATCGTTAGGAATGTTGTCAGCCCAATTTTTAAATGCTGCTTCTGCTTTTTCTTTGGTTTTACAATCATAAATCTTGTAGAAGTCTTCTTTAATATCATAGGCAAGCTTAAGCTTTGGCATGGTTTTCTCCATGTCCTCAAGCATCTCAAGTTCCTGATCATTCAAGCTATCAGGTCTTTTTAAGGTTAACCAACGTAAATTCTTTTTAGCATTTAGCCGTGCAACTTTAGTGAATTGACTTTGCATGTTCTTGCGTTCTTTTTCCATTAATTCACTTGCGATGCGAACCACATGAAACTTATCAATGACCAAAGTTGCATTGGGTAAATAATCTCTAAATGAACGCTTGTAAGGTCGCCACATATCAGTACAAACCCATTCCACCTTATCTGCATCAGGCAGCTTCTCAAAATATGGAATGAGCAATTCTTGTCTGCGATTAGGCAGCATGTCATACAAGCTCTTCATACCTAGATTAGTGATCACACAACGGTATTCCCCCCCTAATTTAAGTTCATCTATCCCCATGATGGTCGGTGTTTCAAAATTGACCGTATTTTCTAGTTCAGTAATATAATCAGAAGTAATATTTTTGATGGTATTAATTGCTAAGCCAGTTTCTTCTGATAAATGCGTAAATGTGCTATTTAAACAGCGTTTTTTAATCGCATCAATTAATCGACTGGTTGCCCGTCTTTTATCATCCAAGAACGTAAATTCAGGCATAAACATGCTTTTGCACTCTGCACAGCGATAACGAGTGCGAGTCACCTCTAGACTCACAGGTTGCATTTGCATGGGTGTATCAGCAAAGTGATTGACTCGTTTGCCATGTTTATAAACCTTAGCACCGCAATTGTGACAGTGCTTCACTACAGCATCGTCAGATGGTTCTATTGAAATAATAATAGAACCATCTTCATGTCGAATATCTGTGGGTGTAGCACCATCCAATTGCAGTATGTTTAGCATGATTATCCCTTCATTTTTTCAACATCAAGCGTTGTACCATCTTTAAGCATCTTATAGAGTGCTAAAAGGATATTTTGCATCGCTTGGCTATCGGTCTTAAGTGCATGGGCTGATAACTGCTGATGTGAAGCCATTGCTTGAATAATGGCATTGGTTAAGGCAGTCGGCAGGTTGCCTTGTAAAGCAACTTCTTTGGGATTGTTTTCAACTTGAGCCATTACCACTTCATTTTCACGTAAAATTGCAGCGAGGTGATTGATAAAAACAGCTTGCTCATAACGAGTTGAAATATCACCAAAGGCGGCACTGATACGATCAATAACTTCTTGCAGGTAGAATAAAGCCGTTGGTGTAGGGTCGGTTGAACCTGAGCCTGTAATTGGAACAACAGGAACAGTTGAAATTTCACCTTCTGCGTCCCCCTCAGTTTCGCCATCTTTTTTCTTGAAGATGCCATAGCCTGTAAGCACAAGACCTGAAATATCCACTTCTTTAGCTGCAATACCATTTAAGCGTTTGCCCACCAACTTACTGAATGCTGCAAAGTTCTCCAATTCAGGGTCAGCAAAGTCAATAATCTGTGCAATGTAGCTATAAATTCTGCCGAACTTGAGCAAGTCATTTTTAAAGTTCAGGAGTTTTTTAAGCTCCACATCTAAAATTTTACGCTCTAACTCTGCTTGGCTTTGACCACTTGCATTACCATCCTTTCTTGCCTTTTGATGCAACTCTTCTTGCGCATCAATCGCTTCTTTAAGGTTTTTTAACTTAGAGTTAAACAAGCGTGTTGGTTTATCAGTCGCTTGGTATAACGCTTTGTGCTGATTATGATCATGAGCATCTTTCGTTAAATCCCGAATGGTCTTAAACTTCGCCTTTTTAAAGGCTTCGAGATCGTCTTCATCATATAACTCTAACTCATCCAAGGTGTCTTTGATGGTATAAACTACGTTAGGGTCTTGAATGTTATACATCTCAGCACCGCTATCGTATTGTTTAAAGCAAGTGCGAATCCACTCAGGGTCATTTACGAAGTCAATGATAAAGGTTTGATCTTTACCTGTCGTAGTACGGTTAAGTCGAGATAAGGTTTGCACCACTTCAACAGGGTTGGCGATTTTCTTATCCAAGTACATCGCACACAGTTTTGGTTGGTCAAAGCCTGTTTGGAATTTGTTTGCGACCACCATTAAACGGTATTCAGGACGATCAAAGGTATCTCTTAAATCGGCACAAGGATTATCCTCATTCAGCGTTTTTTCACTAAATTCAATATCATCACTGAATTGGAATACTGGATTATCATCGCCATCATCTTCATGTTTCACTGTTTTGCCATTTAAAGTGCCTGAGAAGGCTACTAGGACTCGATATTGGCTGTATTCAGGGTTTTCCTGAATATACTTCTCCAATGCAAGTTTATAGCGAATTGCGGCAGGGCGAGAGCTTGTCACAATCATTGCTTTTGCTTGGCTATTCAGTAAATGCGCTACGTTGTGATGGAAGTGTTGAACGATGAATTGAACCTTCTGCGTGACATTGGTAGCGTGTAGCGACATCCAACGAGCCAATGCCCGTCTAGCACCCTTGCTTTCGACACGTTGATCATTATCAACAGCTTCACCACCAAGTTTGAATGCGGTTTTATATGGCACATAACCTTTCAGCACATCAAGGATAAAGCCTTCTTCAATCGCCTGACGCATCGTATATAAATGAAATGGCAATGGTAGATTGTCATCTGTTGCAGGTTTACCATCTTTGGTACGGCCAAACAGCATGTAAGTTGAATGCTTAGGCGTTGCAGTGAAAGCGAAATGGCTAATATTTTTGATATTACCTCTTGCCTTTTGTACTTGCGCCAGTAACTCTTCAACTGACAACTTCTCCAAGTCGGCACTTGATTTTAAGGCAAGCGTAGCCTGTAATTTGGATGCTGTAGAGCCTGTTTGTGAGGTATGCGCTTCATCAACAATGATGGCATATCTACGGTCACTCAGACTGTTCTCTGTGAGTATTGCTTCCATAACATGAGGAAAAGTTTGAATGGTCACAACAATGATAGGTGTACCTGAGATCAGCGCATTTTCAAGCTGCTTACTCTTCGTTCCACCACCATTTTCTTTATTCTCACGATTAATGGTCGCAATCAAACCTTTTTGATGGTCAATTTGCTTAATTGCTTCTTGAAGCTGATCATCCAGTACGGTTCTGTCTGTCACCACAATCACAGAGTTGAAGTAGGCAGTACCATCATCTTGTCTTAGACGGATTAAGCCGTGACTTGTCCAAGCAATCGTTGAAGTTTTGCCTGAACCTGCACTATGTTCACATAGATAATTAAGTCCAACGCCATTTGTTTTAGCGTCATTAAGCATCTTCAACACAGCATCAAACTGATGATAACGAGGGAAGATTAGACGTTCTTGAACGGTGTACTTACCTGTAAGATCGGCTTTCTTTTTCTTTTCGATATAGACGAAATCATGGAAAATTTTAAGCCAATTGTCAGGTTGGCAAATGTAATCCCAAAAATAGGCGACAGGATATTCACCATCTTCACCTACAGGTGGATTACCTGCGTGACCATCATTCCCTTTGTTAAATGGCAAGAAGAAGGTGTTATCGCCATCTAAACAGGTGGTCATATAGATTTCTGAGTCAGATAAAGCAAAGTGAACAATAGCACCTCGCTTGCTCATCAGAAGCGGTTCTTTACGCTTGGTCTTCGGGTCAATCGGTTTGCGGTCTTGTCTATATTGATCTTTAGCAGCATCAATAGATTGGTTAAAATCAGTTTTGATTTCCACAGTTGCCATTGGCAAACCATTGATGAAGAAAACCAAATCAATACGGAAATCACGGGTAGGATTGTATTTGAGCTGAGGAACTACACGTAGGCGATTGGCTTTGTAATTCTTAATGGTTGTTTCATTACGCTTGTCTTCGGGTGCTGTTTCAGTCAGGTGAATAATACCGCCTGTACCTGCTCCCGCCATTTTAAATCCTTTACGGAACACGCTGATGTTGTCAGTACGTTCAATTTCAGCAACTAAACGACTAACAATGGTCTTTTCTGTGTTTTCACCATTGGTATTAAACAGGTTATCCCATTTCTCAGGTTGTGTATCTTTAATCCAACCGATTAAATCTTCGGTATAAAGTGCCGTGTCAGTATTGTAGTTTTTACTTTCACCAACAAGCCATCCCTGTGCCTTTAATTTAGACACAATATATTCTTCTAAGTGTGATTCGTAATGTGCTTTGTCTGAAAGTAGCATGTTCATCTTTATTCTCACATATTCGGTTTTATTTGGTGGTATGTAGACCCCCTCTACATACCACTACAACAGCCTTATTTACTGAATCCTTCTTTCAGGCTAGGCAACTAAATCACGCACATCAATTTTCCCCGTGACAGCATGGGAAATGATTGATGTTCGGTATTCTTTGAGTTTTTCGATTAACTTTTCTTGCTTTGCAATTAAGTTGTCGATACGGAAGTTTTCGTAGTCGAGGAAGGATGCGATTTGGGTTTGTTCACAAGCACTAGGAATTGCTACATCACACACAGCCATATCCTTAAATGTGAGTGTTTGACGTATCCCCGCACCCAAAGTTTTCATTTTCCTAATATCAAATATATAAAGCAGATACTCTAAATATCTTTTATTAAAAGTATTGTTTTTTAACTTTAGAACGAAATAACCTGAGCTAACAACTACATCTATTTTAGATAAAGCTGTTCGCAGACTTTTTAAGTCATAATTTAGATTTAACGGGTTTACTAAAAACTCACCCTGTAATACCTCTTGATAATTTTCTTTCAATTCATCTGTTAAGTTTGCTTTATCTTTTTTATAAACAACCGAACCAAAGCTAATAGCCCCAAATGGAAGGTTCATGTTTTTTGTGTGTTGTTTCTCTTGAAATATATACTTAAATTTAGAGCCAACCCAATGTTCAGGCACTTCACCCAACCACTCGACACCACTATCTTTCATAGGTACATTTGGGTCTAAACCTTTCGTTACCGCATGAGAAATCACGGATTTTCGATGTTCTTCTAACTTCTCGATTAACTTTTCTTGCTTGGCAATTAAGTGATCAATGCGTGAGGTTTCAGTATCAAGGAACGAAACAATTTTATTTTGTTCTGATAGAGGGGGCAGTAATAAATCTATATGAGTAAAGGCATCATGTTCTAAATCCCATTGATTAACACGGATTCCTTTTGAAAAATTCTTATAACTTTGAATAAAGTAAGTAGAACGAATTAGAAAGTGAATATACTTTGAACAATATGGCTGTTTAGGTTCATAGACATAATAAGCAGGACTTACAATGCCTTGATATTCAGATATAGCAATAGAACCTTGCCATGCTTTCATTTTGTTAATTACAAGGTCATTAGGACGTACAAGTTGATATGGAGTTAAGTCCTCAGATGCACGATTATGATTGTCATCTCTACTATCTTTAAGAATTACTCCATAGTCCCTATAAACTGAAAGAAGGGGTTCATTAGGGTGGTTCACCCGCTTGATACGACTAAACAAACTCCATATAGGTTTTTGCTGCCAATGTTCAGGCACTTCACCTAACCACTCAACTCCACTATCTTTGTAACTTGGGTACTGTTTAAAATCCATGATTACACCTCACCCAAATCTTCATCATCAACGATGCGTAAAGTTGTATGTTTAGCCCCTAAATAAGTGCCTTCATCAATATCAAGCTCCAACCAAGTGTCACAATGTTCACATTGAAATGGGGCAGTATCTTCATAATCTTCAAGCACAATATGTTCATCGCAATTAGGACAAATCATCATTAAATCTCCCCTAATAATTGAGCAACTTCTGCTGAAAGCTCTTTAATTTCAGCTAAAATTTCATTTGGATGGCGAGGTTGTTCAAACTTGTAGAAATAACGGTTAAAGTTAATTTCGTATCCAACCAAACCAATTTTACCGTCTTGAGCATCTACCACTTTTTCATCAACAACAGCATCAGGGGCATGTGGTAATACTTCTTTCGCCATGTATTCATGAATATCTTGATTCAATGGAATACTTTCAGAATCATTCAATTCTGTATCAAATAAAACTTCACCGTTCAGCGAAACAATCTCAGCATCAGGATTTTTTTCACCAAAAATCATAAGCAGAGATTGATTGAATGCCTTACTTACTTTTTTGACAGGCAGCTTTTTAAGAAATTCAGATTCAAACCAAGTAAACGGTTTAACTTCACCCTTCAAACTTTCAATAAATTTCAATACTTCACTTTGTTCAATAGCACTAAGCTTATTAAATTCCTTAGTATCTTGAAGCAAGCGTTGCTTGTCCTCACTAAAATGAAAGTCCATGCGTAGAGGGCGTTGCACCTGAACTTGACGATACCCAAATTCGGTGTAATCGAAAATTTTACTGATTTCACTTTCTTCAAAATCAGCATAAATACGAGTAATTTCAGCAATATTATCTTGGCTAATAAATTTACTCTTATTGCCTTCATTTTTTCGCATGGATGAACCCAAACCTGATGCATCAATAAGCTGAACTTTGCCTTGACGGTGAGCAGGTTTACGGTTTGAAATCAGCCAAATATATGTACCAATTCCTGTGCGGAAGAAAATATCTGTAGGTAAAGCAATAATCGCTTCAATCAAATCATTCTCAAGCAACCAACGTCTGATGCTAGATTCACCTGAGTTTGCCTTACCATTAAACAAAGGCGAACCTGAAAGCACAATTGCACCACGCCCACCACCATTTTCAGGGGTTTCAAGCTTCGCAACCAAATTTTGTAAGAATAGCATTGAACCATCACTACTCTTTGGAACGCCTGCACCAAAACGCCCTGCAAAACCTAATTTCTGTTCTGCTTTTACAGCAGCAGAATCCTTATCCCATTTCATGCCGTAAGGAGGGTTAGCACATTGGTAATGGAAGCGTTTACCTTCAAATTGATCATTACTTAATGTACTGCCAAGTTTGATATTTGCTGATAAGTCACGGCTTGGGTCTGTTTCCAAACGCTTTAATAGCATGTTACCTAAAGCAACAGCATGTGTTTCAGGTTGAATTTCTTGACCATGTGGCACTAAGACGGGAGCTACTTTATAGCGGTCTTTATAAGTTTCCACATGATTCATCATATCACTTAGGAAACCCCCTGTGCCGCAGGTCATATCATACAAACTTCTGACAAGCCCAAGATTTTGTTCAAATAATTCATTGTCAGGGTGTAGTAATAAGGTGGTCGCCAAATGCACAACATCATGTGGTGTCATGAAGTCTTCCGACCCTGTACCCACCTCTGCACCAAACTTGGCAATGAGATGTTCATAGACATTACTCATGGTGCGGGCAGGCACTACATTGGGATGTAGGTCGATGTCAGCAAAGTTTTTTGAGATCAAAAGCAAAAGGTTTGCATCATCTAGTTCAGCAATAATTTGAGCAAACTTAAAGCCTTCAAAAATTTTACGGACGTTTTCTGAGAATTTTGAAATATAGTCTTCAAGGTTAGCTTTTGTTTTGTTGCCACCAAGAGTTGAAAGACTGTAATTTGAAGTATTATAAAAAGGGCGTTGGCTTGCATTTTTTAGAATGGCATCAAGTGCTAGGTCTTGATCTTTGAATTGCTCATAAGTGGCAAGAACTTTTGCCTTATTTTCTTCTAACACGCACTCTAAACATCTAAGGATGGTGAAAGGTAAGATGATTCTACCGAATTGAGTGTGTGTAAAGTCACCACGCAAATCATCGGCGTTTTTCCAAATAAAGTTTGCGAGTACGGTGTCATTGTTATTTGGTATTACAGCCATTTTTCATTTTCCAACCTTAGAATGCATATTAAAATAGTATCATAAAAAGTATGAATTTCAACCTTAAAATGCAAAAATCAAAGTTTTCTCATATTTCAATTTTCATTGTTTTTTAGTCAAACAAAACTGGCATTCATTATCTAAATTTCAACCCTGTATTGCAAAAATGGAATGATTTCTATTTTTTTGATTCAACCTTAGATTGCAAAAATGGGGAAATATTATAGAAATAAAGAAAGTGGAATTAATTAAAATCCCACCTTAAAATGCAAATACCC
>NZ_VPBQ01000029.1:0-9125 GCF_013418635.1 Acinetobacter sp. YH12131 | reverse complement strand
CCCTGTATTGCAAAAATGGAATGATTTCTATTTTTTTGATTCAACCTTAGATTGCAAAAATGGGGAAATATTATAGAAATAAAGAAAGTGGAATTAATTAAAATCCCACCTTAAAATGCAAATACCCGATTATTTTTAATGTATTCCAGCCACAAAAAAGCCATTTCAACGAATTGATGAAATGGCTTTTAGTTTTTTAACTTAAACCTCTAACATACTATTTAGGGTTTCAACCACGTTTTTAGATTTCACCACAGACTGCAAATTTAGCAACGCTGCTTGCACTTGGTTACGTTGTGGCTCTGCCAAAGTGTACCAACGCGACAACACCTGCAATAAACGCGAACCTACAATTGGGTTTTTCTCATCTAAATACTTGGCTAAGTCAATAAAATGCTGAACACCAAAACTCCATGTATTCACAGGGTTGCTATTTAAACCACCACTGACTGAACGAATACGGTTAGGTGTACCCAAATCATAATCTGGATGTGCAGTTAACGCCTGAATGGTTGCAGCTGTCACTTTTGGATGGGATGCCTGTACCATAAACCATTGATCCAATGCTAAAGCTTCATCTTTAAAACGAGTATAAAAATCTTCTAAAGCAGCTTTGGCTTGCGGTGCATCATTCCATACCAGCACACGCAAAGCACCTAATCGTTCAGACATATTGCGTGTATGTTTATACTGCTGTTCAGCCAATGCAAAGGCTTCAACATCACCCTGACGTGCCATTAACGCCAACATGATATTCTTTAAAGCACGTACACCCATTGCCTGAGAGAAATCTTGCTGCATGTCTGGATCAAGGCTTAAATAGGTTTCTTTGCAGAATGCACCAAGTTCGCGCGCCAATGTATCTAACAGCGCATTGCGTTCTTGCTGAATTTTTTCAGGTTGATAATTTTGATCAATACGGCTGCCCAAATAGCCTTCAGAAGGTACATCAAAAATACGTGATGCCAACAAAGGATCTTTTTCAATTAAAGCAGGTACTGTATTTTTCATGGCTTGCAAATAAGTATCTGCTGCATGTTCTTCCAATAAAATACGTTCCAATAGAGTCTGAGTCGCCTGCCACTGGTTAAAGCCATTGGTTTCGTGCTGCATTAAAAATGCCAATTCATCATTAGAATAGTTAAATTCTAAATTCACAGGTGCAGAAAAATTACGCAATAAAGAAACAACGGGATGCGCAGTTATACCGCTAAATTCAATACTTGCTTGTGCCTGATCAAACAAATACACACCATCTTTTACTGAGTTTTCAACCAAAGCTTCAGACTGCAAAATATATTGCTCGCCTGTTTCTGCATTGAACAATGCCAATGCAACAGGAATAGGCAATGCTTTTAAGTTTGGATATTTGGCATTGCTTTTCAGACTTTGTTTTAAATTTAAACGATAAACCTGCGCAGCCGCATCGTATTCGCCCTGCACTTCAAGCTTTGGTGTGCCTGGTTGATTGTACCAAGTCAGGAAATTAGATAAATCAACACCTGAACCTGCGCTTAAAGCATTGACCCAATCTTCAACCGTGACTGCTTGTCCATCATGACGACGGAAATATTCATCACTACCTTTACGGAATTTTTCTTTACCGAGTAAAGTCGACATCATGCGGTTAATTTCCGCACCTTTTTCATAGACTGTTGCGGTATAGAAGTTATTAATTTCTACAAAATGATCTGGACGTGGCGGGTGCGATAACGGGCCAGAATCTTCGGGGAATTGATGTGCTTTGAGCACCGCCACATCATCAATACGCTGTACTGCGGCAGACTGTAAATCTTCAGAGAAAGATTGGTCACGGAACACCGTTAAACCTTCTTTTAAACACAACTGGAACCAATCGCGGCAAGTAATACGGTTACCTGTCCAGTTATGAAAATATTCATGCGCAATAACGGACTGTACGCGCATAATTGCGGCATCTGTGGTGTATTCTTCATCGGCCAATACACATGACGTATTGAAAATATTCAGACCTTTATTTTCCATTGCGCCCATATTGAAGGCACTGGTCGCCACAATCATATAATTATCTAAATCATACGGCAGACCATAGTGTTCTTCATCCCAACGCATCGAATGTTTTAACGCTTGCATAGCAATTTTGCATTTTGGAATGTCTTTTTCTTCTGCATAAATTTCCAGTGCAACATTACGCCCTTCAGATGTCACATAATGGTCTTTCATGACTGCCAAATCGCCAATCACACAAGCAAATAAATAGCTTGGCTTTTTGGTCGGGTCTTGCCAAATCGCATAATGACGACCTTCGCCTGCTTCACCTGTTTCTAACAAGTTGCCGTTTGCCAATAACACAGGATATTTTTTATCGGCTTCAACACGTGTGGTAAATACCGACAATACGTCTGGGCGGTCAGGATAGAAGGTAATTTTACGGAAACCTTCAGGCTCGTTTTGGGTAACAAATAAATCAGAACTTGCCTGATATAAGCCTTCAAGTTGCGTATTGCTTTCAGGATGAATGATCACGATGGTTTCTAACGTGACTTGATCAGGTGCATTTGCAATGCGAAGCTGCTCACTATCTAATTGATAGTCACTTTCCGATAATTCCGTGCCATTCAAAATAATAGATTTCAATTCTAAATCACGGCCCAATAAGACCAAATCGCCTGCAGTCTGACGCTGCATTTTCAAAGTTGCACCCACTTGGGTGTAATCTGCATAGACTTGAATATCTAGCTCTACAGCATCTACCAAGAATGAAGGTTTTTGATAGTCTTTTAAATAGATAGTTTGGCTGGCTTCAACCATAGGATTTGCTGCAATATTCATCTTGTCCTCATTCTTTGTGGCGATGCGCTTGTTTTTGTAAAGTTGCAATGATCATACGACAACTTTCAACATCTGTCTGCACACAATCTATTTCAGTCTTATTCAACAATGCTGATTTATATGGGCGCTCAACCCAAGCTTTTCAATCCTATCTGGATTAATCCTGTACAAGTAACATAAAAGCAGACTGTTTAAATCAATACCTGTATTGCTATTACGCGTAAATTTAATATTTTGATATGCAACTTCACTTCAAATACGACCAACACAGGCTAATTTTGATGATGATCAAAAGCACAGAAGCTTCCACCTTTCAGTACACAAGCCATGTATAATGACATATCACGATTTACTTGAGCTTCTATTTCACAATGCTACAAATTCTGCAAAAACAATTAGATGAAAGCACATTATGCCCTTTGTGTCAGGCATCTATGTATTGGGTAGAAGCAGAACAATATGAGCACGAATTAAATTTTCACCAATGTAGTCATTGTGAACATCGCATCTTTCAAAATAGCCAACAACAAAACTGTCATTGCGCAAGCTGTACCCAACAACGCAAAAAAATCATGGCGGAAACCCGCTTGCAAGAACAACAAAAATTCAAAAAACAGGATGCACCTGAACGCGAATTAAATCAGCTGCGTTTTATAGATAAATTATTTTTATTGAGTATTTTAGATCAGCATGCACAGGAACATATTCCACATGAAGAATTTATAGATTGGGAAAAAATCAAGTATTTAAATATTACCCCCAACTATTTTTTCCAGCACGGCATGATCAAACATTTGCTAAAAGAGCAAATATTAATTGCCAAAGATTTTGCGGAAAATGCGCAGCAATATTATATCAATGTCCGTTTAGATGGTTATTCTGAACCAAGCTTATTCAGCATTGCACAACAATTACGTTATTGGTTTTATGAAAATCTGAGTATGGGCACACCGTTCAAAACAGCAGATGAAGTCAAAGATGCGCTGTATTTATTGCTGTATCAAGAGATTGTGCAGTTTATGCAATTTTATTGTCGGACTTGGGGAATACAAATTGCGGGCAACCATAGTTTTCAGAGCTTTTGCTACCGACTTTTAGATGTCTTGGCGGTTGGGCAAATTTATTACTTGGTGCAAACTGCTTTGGAATTTTTATACCAACAAAAAGCACTCAAACCGCGTAATGAAAACTTTATTAATACCAATTTACTGAAAAAGACTGTGCAGCAATACCGAGAACGGTCAGTGGCTGAAAAATGGGAGACCTCTACCCTGCCACGCCCGCCTAATTTGCCTTTCAGCTATATGAGCGAAATTTTATTCTTCCGCTTTTTGGGTTATGACGAAAGGATTTTCTTTCAACCTGTGTGGCGTTCTTGGCGAAAAATTGAAGCACGACTTAAATTTTATTCACTTAAACGCTGTATGCACTGCGGATCGGATGAACTGACTGTCGATTATGACGCAGAAAATTATGTGTCCTTATTTTGTCGCAACTGCAAACATCAAGATCATTATTTCACTCAATAAAACTTTGGTGAAGATGATGGTTACACCCCATCACTGCCCAAATTCATCATCTACTGCAGTATAGAGTCAACAGGATACGTACAGAGGATTACAGTTTTTCGATGTGATAAGCACCTAATCCACTTTTCTGTTTAGTGCTAAATTGAGTGCCGTTTCAGATAAAGTTTTACCGTCTAATTTACAAATACACATAATGCCCCAACCATCAAAATAATCAGGCGCGTGCTGCAAAAAGAAATTGGAATGTACATCTTGCGGAATTCTCAAATGCATCAGTTGCTCAAAACTTCGTGCTGGAGAATGAGTTTCATGCACATATACGCCTTCACCGCGCTTTTGAATTTCAGGATACCGTGCCGCCATAAGCTGCAAAACTTCATGATATTCCTTAGGCATAGTTTTCCCGACTCTTGGGAAAAAACTTTTAGAACGCGAAGCAAACAAAGCATAAATCTTCGGTTGATTAATGCTAATCACAAACCACAATGGAATAAATGGATTTTTTAAGCGTCGATTCAACATGGCTTTGACTGCACTTGGAATCGTCAAATTTTGTTTTTGATATTCAGACAAAAAACCCGCTCGTGAATTGACCACATGCATAGGCTGTTCATTATAATGAATCAAAATAAAAGGAATAACATTTTGCCCAACCACTTGATCTCGATCATGATATTGAATAACCATGACTGCGATTGCATCGGGGTCATAAACAAAGGCTTTAAATTCTTCTAAACTCGAATTTGGAAAGATTTTTTGATCGAATTGATAAATTTTTTCAAAAAAATACGATTGCTGCTGCATTGAAAGCGCTTTAAAGTCAAAAACTGTTTCTATTAAATTCATAAAAACAACCCAGTTTCATATTTAAAGAGAGACGCAAAATTTTTTTAATTGGTCAATGCATTAATAATATGACACATTTTAATTACATAATTTTACAATCATTATAGTAAGTTATTAAAAAATATCCAATTTCATTAAAATTAAAACTAAGTAGTTCATTTCAATAAAGTTTTTACCAAAAATTATAATTAAAATTGAATACCAGCATTAATCCATTATATTTTGTGACGCAGTTTACATTATTTTATGACAAACGGTATTGATAGGCAAATTTATATTGTATTAATAAGTTAAATTCTAATTTATTTCATAGCTTGCGCCCCTATTTTTAAATCAGTTAGGCAAGCTGAAATATCACAATCTATGCTGTTTTAAATGTCATTCATTATTAGATTGAAATTTTACGCATAAAAATAAGGGCTGAATAATCAGCCCTTATTTGATCTTGCTTATCGCTCAACACTCGAACAAATCATAGATTTGCTCTTGCGTTTGCTTTTCCTAACTTAGGTCAACTGAGCAGCAGCAATTTTCTTGGTGTCTACATTCGCAGCAGCGTCTGTGTAGCTTTCCATCTGGTCAAAGTTCAAGTACTTGTAGATGTCAGCAGACATGCTGTCGATTTGAGAAGCGTACTGTTGGTATTCTTCTGGTGTTGGTAACTTACCAAGTACCGCTGCAACAGATGCAAGCTCAGCAGAAGCTAAGTAAACGTTTGCACCTTGACCTAAACGGTTCGGGAAGTTACGTGTAGAAGTAGATACTACAGTTGTGTTCGGTGCTACACGTGCTTGGTTACCCATACATAATGAACAACCTGGCATTTCTGTACGCGCACCCGCTTTACCATAAGTGTTGTAGAAGCCTTCTTCCATAAGTTGACGCTCGTCCATACGAGTTGGAGGCGCTAACCATAGACGAGTAGATAAAGAACCACCAGGAACTTTGTCTAATAACTTTCCAGCAGCACGGAAGTGGCCGATGTTTGTCATACAAGAACCGATGAACACTTCATCAATTTTGTCACCTTGAACGTCAGAAAGAAGTTTTGCATCATCTGGATCGTTCGGGCAGCAAAGGATTGGTTCTTTGATGTCTGCAAGGTCAATTTCATACACTTTAGTGTATTCTGCGTCAGCATCAGCTTTAAGAAGTGATGGGTTCGCTAACCATTTTTCCATGTTCTCAACACGACGAGCCATAGTACGCGCATCGCCATAACCTTCAGAAATCATCCACTTAAGCATGGTGATGTTTGAACGAAGGTATTCAGCAACTTTCTCTTCAGAAAGTGTGATAGAACAACCTGCAGCTGAACGCTCAGCAGAAGCATCAGACAATTCAAATGCTTGTTCAACGGTTAAGTCAGTTTCCATTTCTGTTAAGTCGATTTCTAAGATACGACCAGAGAAGATGTTTTTCTTACCTTTCTTCTCTACAGTTAAGTCACCTTCTTTAATTGCGTAGTAAGGAATCGCATGTACAAGGTCACGTAAAGTGATACCAGGCTGCATTTTACCTTTGAACTTCACAAGTACAGACTCAGGCATGTCAAGTGGCATAACACCAGTTGCTGCAGCGAACGCTACAAGACCAGAACCCGCTGGGAAAGAAATACCAATTGGGAAACGAGTATGCGAGTCACCACCAGTACCTACTGTATCTGGAAGAAGCATACGGTTTAACCAAGAGTGGATAATACCGTCACCTGGACGTAAAGAAACACCACCACGGTTCATGATGAAGTCAGGAAGCGTGTGTTGCATTTGAACGTCAACTGGTTTTGGATACGCAGCTGTGTGACAGAAAGATTGCATTACTAAGTCTGCAGAGAAACCTAAGCAAGCTAAATCTTTTAATTCGTCACGTGTCATTGGACCTGTTGTATCTTGAGAACCAACAGTAGTCATCTTAGGTTCGCAGTAAGTACCTGGACGAACACCTTGACCTTCTGGAAGACCACAAGCGCGACCTACCATTTTTTGAGCTTGAGTGAAGCCTTTGCCTGTGTTTTCAGGTTGTACTGGAGTACGGAACAAAGTAGATGGTGCAAGACCTAAAGCTTCACGCGCTTTAGCTGTCAAACCACGACCAACGATCAAGTTAATACGACCGCCTGCACGTACTTCGTCTAGAAGCACTGGAGTTTTAAGTTCAGATTCAGCGATTTGTGCGCCGTCTTTGAACGCTGTTACTTTAGCAGCAGCATGGTCGATTTTAAGAGTGATTTCATCACCCATGTTCATATTAGAAACGTCGATTTCTACTGGTAAAGCACCCGCATCTTCCATTGTGTTAAAGAAGATTGGCGCAATTTTACCACCTAAGCAGTAGCCGCCATCTTTTTTGTTTGGAATGTGCGCGATTTCATCACCGAAGAACCAAAGTACAGAGTTAGTTGCAGACTTACGAGAAGAACCTGTACCAACAACGTCACCCACGTAAGCAACTTGGTTGCCTTTCGCGATAAGGTCTTTGATTTGGTTTAATGGACCAACTTCACCAGGAACTTCTGGGTTGATGCCATCACGTACGTTTTTCAACATTGCATTTGCGTGCAATGGAATGTCTGGACGACTCCATGCGTCTTGTGCAGGTGACAAGTCGTCAGTGTTGGTTTCGCCAGTAACTTTAAACACTGTAAGTTTGATTTCTTCAGGTACATCTTTACGGCTAGTGAACCATTCAGCATCAGCCCAAGATTGTAAAACTGCTTTCGCGTTTTCGTTACCTGCTTTTGCTTTGTCTGCTACGTCATGGAACGCATCAAATACAAGCAAAGTGTTTTTCAATGCTTCAGCTGCTAAGCCAGCCAATTCAGCATTGTCTAAAAGCTCTACTAAAGGTGCTACGTTATAACCACCAAGCATTGTACCTAGTAAGTAAACTGCGCGCTCTTTAGAAACGAGTGGAGAGGTTGCTTCACCTTTTGCTACAGCAGCTAAGAAAGCAGCTTTAACGTATGCCGCTTGGTCAACACCTGCAGGTACACGGTTTTCAATCAAATCAACCAAATAAGCTTCTTCGCCTGCTGGTGGATTTTTTAATAATTCAACTAATGCAGCTGTTTGCACATCATCAAGTGGCTTCGGTGGGACTCCGAGTGCGGCACGTTCTTCAACGTGTTGGCGGTAAGCTTCTAGCACGGTGTTATTCCTCTTTTTTAAAAAATTATTTGTGAATTCCTGCTTTTAAAGCATCACAAACAATATGGACTGCAAAATTTTACTAAACTTCAGGTTAAAAGTTAATGCAACTAGAGTGTTTCTTTGTGATGCCCATTATTTTATAACTAAATGATGCGCATATTGTTCAATTTACAGGCAAAACACGACTTAATTTTAACTTTGTCTGTATGTACACTAACTTTTCGCCTAAAGTTTAACTCGTAAAAAAGGCAACGCTCATGTTGCCTGTTCTAATGAATGAATGATATTCCACCTTAGTGTACTGTCGTAGCTTGAAGATAGTGCTGTAATTGTTCGCGACTACCTTCAAACTTGAGTTGAATTTCATCTTCATGCAGCATACAGTGTTCTGCACTGGTAAATGAAATTTGAACTTGATATATCTTTGCAGGTGCATCAATTTGCTGACGTAAATACACCCGATCACCTAAACTTAAAACATAATGACTGCCGCCAATTACCGCGACACCTTGTTCATCTTCTAAGAGCAAATCTGCATTATGCAGGTAAGCAACCACTTCCATTATGCGCTCCTACTGTTTTTGTTATGTTTTTAATTATTCATGAAAAAGATAAGCTTTGCCAGTTTTAAGATTTAGAACTTGTCACAATTTATTTGTTATTTATTTTAACCCGAATTACGGATAAGAAAAGCCCTTGAAAAAAAGGTAGTTAGAGCCATTTAGAAAGTTACGACACAACCCAAAGGCTCTAACTACCATGTACGATTTTACAGAAATTTTTTGTATTG
>NZ_VPBQ01000028.1:0-9849 GCF_013418635.1 Acinetobacter sp. YH12131 | reverse complement strand
AATGGACAATGCCTATTCAGGAATGGGGACAAACGATTACTCAATTATCCATTTACTTTGAAGGTCGATTAGATGATATAATTAAAATCTAGTCAAATTTACTGACACAGAATTTTGAACGCCCTCTGTAGCTACAAAAATCAATCCTACGGATTGATTTTTGGTACGCAACAGGGCTTGTCAGGGGCGACCCCCTGAACCCCAAACATTACTTATCGAATTGAGATTTAAAAGATTAAGTCACTTCGGATTTTTAAATATAAATTATGTTAGAACTTTAGTAAGCGTCCGCTGAACCCCATGCCTATTTTTTAATTCGGTTCAGGTTTCCAGCGGTGTGGTAGCAATTCTTCAATCTGAGTCACTTTATGTGTCGGCAACCTTTTCAGCACATCACTTAAATAGGCATACGGATCCAGCCCATTCAGCTTTGCTGACTGGATTAAAGTCATGATATTGGCAGCTCTTTGGCCGCTGCGCAGCGAGCCAGCAAACAGCCAGTTCTTACGTCCCAACGCCCAAGGTCGCATTTGATTCTCTACCCAATTATTGCAAATCGGTAGATTGCCATCATCCAAATAGCGGCTTAAAGCTGGCCAACGCTTCAGAGTGTAATTGATGGCCTTGGCGGTGGGAGAACTCGATGGCACTGTCAGATGATGTTGGTTGAGCCATTCATATAGTTGTTGCATCACTGGTTGACTATGCTGTTGTCGGTATTCGCGGCGGTCTTCCGCTGTACCATCGGTCTTTTTCCTGAGCTCTGCTTCTATCGCATACAGTTTCTGAATCAGCACTAATGCCTGTTCAGCGACCTGACTTTTCCCAGTTACATGCAGTTCATGGAATTTACGACGTGCATGGGCCATGCAGCCCACCTCTATGACCTGGCCTGATTTAAAGCGTGCTTTATAACCACTGTAATCATCACAGACTAGATAACCCTGCCAGCCTTTCAAGAACTCTGCAGCATGCTGGCCTGAACGACTATCCTGAAAGTCATAGATCACCGCCTGAACTGGATTGTACTGTGTGGTGGCATAGGCCCAGACATAACCTTTCTTCGGTTTTTTATTATTCTCACCCATCCGCATGATGGTGACCGGTGTTTCATCTGCATGCAGCACCCGCTGTTGCAGCACCACCTCTTTTAAGGCATTGGCCAGAGGTTCCAGTTCTACACCGCAGCGACCTATCCAGTCAGATAAAGTTGATCTAGAAAGTTCGATTCCCGCCCGCTGATAGATCAGACGTTGACGGTACAGCGGCAAATGATCGGCATACTTCGATACCAGCACATGGCTGAGCAATTCAGGTGAAGCAATGCCTTTATCAATCACATAGGCGGGCATCGCTTGCTGAGTCAGAGTGTCACACTGATCACAGACCCATTTACCACGCACATGCTGTTCCTTATAGAACTGTGCCGGTCTGAAATGCAGTTTTTCACTGACATCTTCGCCGATACGACGGAGTTGGCAGCCACAAGCACATTGGGTTGATGCAGG
This sequence comes from Acinetobacter sp. YH12131, assembly GCF_013418635.1. Lineage (NCBI taxonomy): Bacteria > Pseudomonadati > Pseudomonadota > Gammaproteobacteria > Moraxellales > Moraxellaceae > Acinetobacter > Acinetobacter sp. YH12131. The sequence continues at coordinate 8,341 of NZ_VPBQ01000028.1, read as the reverse complement.
TTCATGCTCAATACGGATGGTGTGTAGATGATCTGGCAGTGGTCGACGTTTAGGTTTGTTGACTGTTGCTTTGTGTGTCGCTGCATGGGTTTTATCTGCATTTAGCCGCTCCAGTTCTAGATCAACCGCGGCAATATCTTCTTCGACCGCCTCATCCCACAGATGGATTTGTTTTGCGGTGAGATGTTCGTTTTTACTGCCGAATTTATGCTGTTTAAACAGCGCCAGTTCATGCTCGTATTTTTGATTGAGAATAGAAAGATGTTGAACTTTGGCATCCAATTGTTGGTTTGATTTTTCTAATTCTTGATTTGATTGTGCCAGAGACTGATGCTGCATCGCCAACTGCCGGGTAAATTCCAGCAGTTGTTCATGGGTCAGTTGGCTTAAGTCAGGCAGCGTATTCATGACCGCAGTATGCCTGAGGTCATGAAGAGAATGAAATAGAACGTTTGGAGGATGGCAGAATGGTCGAGCTTGGTTTAGAGCATCGTCACCACCTGCTGCAATCCAATTCTCTGCCAGGGCAAACCTTGGATCAGTGCCTGTAACTGTTCTGGGCTGAGAGCTACATTTTCACCCTGGTGAACTTTAGCCCAGTGGAATTTTCCCTGTTCCAGCCGCCTGGCACACAGCCAGATGCCCAGTCCATCATGTACCAGCACTTTCATACGATGACCACGTTTATTACAGAACAGGTAGGCGCAATGCGGTTTGATTGAGCCAAAGGCTTTCATAATCTGCGCCATGACCGTATCCATCCCTGCTCGCATATCCAGAGGTTGGGTGGAGAGCCAGATTTCATCAATGCGGATCATGTGGCAAGTACCTTGAGTAATTCTGCCAAGGCAGGTATTTCTGATGTCTGCCATTTTAGCTGAATATCATTATTCGTATGAGGCACGGTGATACACAACGTGATCCTCTCATCAATAGGTTGGCTGATTGCAGCAGTGTAAGGCAAAGCAATAAATGCTGGATTCACATGAGTAGGATCTTGCACGGCACCATCATGATGGCTGAAGATCCTGATCCAACGACTGACAAGGTTGGCATTAATACTATGTTGCAGTGCGACCGAAGCGATCGAGGTATTAGGATTTTTGCAGGCATTGACAATACTGAGTTTGAATTCTTTGCTGTATGTTCTGCGTTTTTTAGCAATAGGAGGTGTTGCTGAATATATATCCATGTTCATGGATTAAGTCCCCACTTGTTTTTAGGTGGGAACTAAATTAAGGCTTATAGGATGAATTCAGAAGGTGTGTTCAGCGGACGCTTACGAACTTTAGTCTGGAGCTATAAGAATTTATTGATTTTCAAGGGAATAAATGTACAATTTCATCTTCGTGAATTAAGTAAAAAACCAATAAATTTTAGGGTGTTAAGTTGAATTATTTGATTGTTGAAAATCTAAATTTAGAGGCAAAAATTTTATTATTACTATTAATAAAAATTTTACAAAAAATTGATGATAATGAGTACTTGATTCACGGGGATTTTCATAATGTAAATTTGAAAAATAAAATTTTTGAGTTTAAAAATGAATATTTTAAAATAGATAAATCGGAAGTGGTATTGGCAGTTATCGGTACCATGAAGGCAGGCAAGTCCACAACGATCAATGCAATTGTAGGTTCTGAGATATTACCCAATCGTAATGCCCCAATGACTGCAATTCCGACATTGATTCGTCATACGCCAACCCAAAAAATCCCACGATTATTATTCTCTGAGAAAGCAGGATTGCCACTTAATAAATTAATTGGTGAACTAAAAAAAGCGATTTCGAATAAAAAGAATGCTCCTATTCTTGAGGATTTAAGGTCAGATAAAGACTTATATGTGACCGTTGAAAAGATTCAACAAGGTTTGAAAATACAAACAGAGGCTTTGGGTGAGAAAGAAATTTTCTCTTTCTTGGTTTGTTTGAATGATCTTGTCCGCATTGCACCTAAATTTGATTTAACATTCCCATTTGATGAATATCAAAATATTGATCAGTTACCAGTAATTGAGATTGAGTTTTCTCATCTTCAAGGTGCAGGAGATACAGAAGGAAAGCTAATTCTTCTAGATACACCAGGACCCAATGAAGCAGGTCAGGCACACTTACGCCCGATGTTACAAGAGCAATTAAAAAGAGCCTCTGCTGTCCTTGCTGTGATGGATTATACGCAACTCAAATCTGAGGCTGATGCTCAAGTTCGTGAAGATTTACAGAGTATTGCAGGAACTGTTAAAGATAGGATTTATGCTTTGGTCAACAAGTTTGATAATTGCGACCGAAATGGCATGCAAGCAGATGAGGTTAAAACCTTTGTTGATGGTTTAACAGAAGGTTTGATTAAAGAAGATCGGGTTTATCCAATCGCGGCAAAATGGGGTTATCTTGCAAATCGTGCACGACACGAAAGAGATCAGGACGGCTTATTGCCTGAAATAACCGATGAAACAGCTTGGGTCGATGATTTCTATCAAGAAGCAGGTTTACGCCGAGAATCATCAAGAACGCCAGAGCGTATAGCAGACAGTATTGATGACTTGTGGGCAGATTCTAAGTTAAGTCAGCCATTAAAAGATATCATTGCAAGTTCATATGACAATGCTGCAATTCTAGCTTTAGATGCTGTAGTTGATAAGCTAAACCCAAATAATAATGAATTAAAACCTATTTTTGAATTTCTAGAGCTTATTTCAAAACTCTCAGTAAATGCTGACCTACAGATAGTATTTAATTCTTTAGATCGCTTAACTAAAGAAATTGATAAAGAAATGAATTGTTCTAGAACAATATCGTGGCTATATGGTGAAGAGAAAAAAAGTAAGAAAGATAAAATTAAGAGACTCATTAGTGAAATTAGAAAAATACATGGTCAAATTTTTTCTACATTAGATTCAATAGTTTTGTATGAAGAACAGTATCCATTAGATATTTATATAGATAAAAGGAGCTTAGACATATATAAAAGTGATTCTGATAAAATTTTAAGAAAAATCAAAACTATATTAACTAATGATACGCATTCCTATGATGGCGTTAGGCAAAAAATGATAGCTGAGCTACAAGATATACATCTAAATTTAAAATGGATATATGAGCATAATTCTAAAAATATACTTTCTATCAATATTGAATCCCAACTGATTGAAGACTTCTCTTATTGGCAGGAATCTTTTAAAAAATTAAAACAGCAAGTGAGATTATATAGTTCTGAATAAGCTCAGAATTTAGATATTTATAAATTTATGGTATTAAAGTCAATAGGATAAATGAAATGTCTTTAGATATACAAACGTTAAGAGATGAAGCTCAGGCATTATTACAAGTTGAACAAGCATTTTTGAATAAAATGCTAGATCAGCAACTTTTATCAGAGTCTGATGGTAAAAAGACCAGTCAATATGATCAAGCGACTCTAGACCAGGATTCTGTTCAAACAGAAATTTCTGTCCTACGTGGTGAAGGAGTTAAACTTTCAAACTTAGAAATGGTATTGGCGGTTGTTGGTACTATGAAAGCAGGAAAGTCCACAACGATCAATGCAATTGTAGGTTCTGAGATATTACCCAATCGTAATGCCCCAATGACTGCAATTCCGACATTGATTCGTCATACGCCAACCCAAAAAATCCCACGATTATTATTCTCTGAGAAAGCAGGATTGCCACTTAATAAATTAATTGGTGAACTAAAAAAAGCGATTTCGAATAAAAAGAATGCTCCTATTCTTGAGGATTTAAGGTCAGATAAAGACTTATATGTGACCGTTGAAAAGATTCAACAAGGTTTGAAAATACAAACAGAGGCTTTGGGTGAGAAAGAAATTTTCTCTTTCTTGGTTTGTTTGAATGATCTTGTCCGCATTGCACCTAAATTTGATTTAACATTCCCATTTGATGAATATCAAAATATTGATCAGTTACCAGTAATTGAGATTGAGTTTTCTCATCTTCAAGGTGCAGGAGATACAGAAGGAAAGCTAATTCTTCTAGATACACCAGGACCCAATGAAGCAGGTCAGGCACACTTACGCCCGATGTTACAAGAGCAATTAAAAAGAGCCTCTGCTGTCCTTGCTGTGATGGATTATACGCAACTCAAATCTGAGGCTGATGCTCAAGTTCGTGAAGATTTACAGAGTATTGCAGGAACTGTTAAAGATAGGATTTATGCTTTGGTCAACAAGTTTGATAATTGCGACCGAAATGGCATGCAAGCAGATGAGGTTAAAACCTTTGTTGATGGTTTAACAGAAGGTTTGATTAAAGAAGATCGGGTTTATCCAATCGCGGCAAAATGGGGTTATCTTGCAAATCGTGCACGACACGAAAGAGATCAGGACGGCTTATTGCCTGAAATAACCGATGAAACAGCTTGGGTCGATGATTTCTATCAAGAAGCAGGTTTACGCCGAGAATCATCAAGAACGCCAGAGCGTATAGCAGACAGTATTGATGACTTGTGGGCAGATTCTAAGTTAAGTCAGCCATTAAAAGATATCATTGCAAGTTCATATGACAATGCTGCAATATTAGCTTTAGATGCTGCAGTTGATAAGTTGGAGGAATGCTCTGATAAAATTCATACTGTTTTGGGGGTAAAAGAGCAGTCCATGCAAAAGTCTGCAGCAGAATTGAAAGCATTGATTTCTGATTTAACGGAAAATATCAAAAATATTGACAAAACAGAAGTCGTAGCAGAAAGTTCAATTCGTCAACATCAAAAAAACTTTTCACAAAAAATTCTAAATATCATTAAAGAACAATTTAAGCAGGTTGAGCAAGAACTAGAGCAAAAACTGTTTTCTGCTAATGAGAAATCAAAGAAAGCACAAGAAAAAAATACTTTAGTTTCATCTAGTGCAAGTCTATCAAGATTATCCAAATTGTTTGGTGTAGTACGTAAGACATATTCAGATCTGCAATATGATCCGAAAAATCCTAAGATCAATTTTGGAGATGATAAGGAGGGGGCGTTAGAGTTTTTAGAAAGTATTCAAAATGTATTACAGACGTCACATAACCTGACTAACCAGAATATTGAACAGGAGCTCGATAAGCTATTAGTTGTTTTTGAAGATGAATTTAAAAACAATATTCTTCAAAATGCACAAAAAAATATGTTGCAAATTAACAAAACATTAAGTCAAAGTGGCTTTGATGATATTCAAATTAAGTTGCCAAGCCGTAAGAATTTGGATTTAAAACTTACAAGTGCTCGATTAATGCAAGATGCTTTATTGGAAGAGCAGTATGAGGAAAAAAGAACAAGAGTTGTAGATAGTAAATGGGGGAAATTTAAAAATTGGTTAAACAGTGATTGGGGGCGAGAAGAATATACGGTTAAAGTGCAAGAATATAAAGTAGATATGAATAAAATTAAAGCACAGGTGAGAAAAGACTTAGAAGATAGTCAAAAGCTTTTAAATCAATCTATTCAAAAAAATATTGAGTTGCCTCTAATGCAAACTACTGAGCAATTTTTTATTGAATTTAAACGTAAAATTTCAGGTCTTAAAAAAGACATTGAGAATAGTTTAAATGATAAAGAAAATTCTCATCAAAATGATCAATTGCTGCTAGAAATTATACAATCTATGCTTGAAGAAAATTTAAATTTTAATCAGAGAATTACGGTTTTGAAGTCTGCATTGAATAAAGAAATCAAGTCAGCAGCTTAATATAGGAAGAATGAATAAGGCGTTATGTCTTATTCATTCTAAGGAAATAAAAATGCAATCTGAATTATCAGAAATAATGCCATGTATCGCAGACAAATTTGTTATTGAAATTGCAAATAGCATACATGTATCACAAGATCATATTAGAGTGCAGTCTACTAGGTTGAATAAGATGTCTCGTTTAGTCGATTCATTCACTGGAGCATCTGCAATACGGCAAAATCAAGTCAATGAAAATTTAGTACAAGGCCTAGAAGGAGCTTTTGAATGGCTCAATACCTTAACAAGTGAGTTAAGTTTAGGATTTTCAGCACTTAAAATACTCAATCAGAAAATGACGGAAGTGCAAGATTCAGTGACTGATGTGGCAAAATTTAGTTTGCACACACAGGGCTTATTAGAGCAATTAAATGAAAAAGTTAATCATCATATATTCGATCTTGATCAACGTTTATCTCTAGTTGAAGCGGAATCTAAGGCTCATAGACAAATCAATTTATTATTTAATCAATGGCAAGCAAATCATTTTAAAATATTATCCCCATTACAGAGATTATATACTGTATTAGAACGCTTATATTGGGGAGATTTTGGTGAGTACTATAGAAACTATCATAGCCACCCTAAAGCTATAAAAGCTGTAGAAGATATTAGACAAACTATTTATTTTGAAGCAATAAAATGCTTGCAAAATGATATGCAGATAGAAAGCAATGAGTATTTACATCCGTCACTATGGGCTAAAAGAACAACATCATTAAGCGTATCAACTCAAGAAAGTTATGCGTTTATGGGGGATTGGACTAAAGATCACCAAATGCCGATTAGCTATTATGCTTCCCAACAACCAGAGCAATTATCTATCTATGTACCACGTATTTTAACTGCTGAAAAATTATCTCAATATGCGCTAAAGGAAATGTTCGGAATAAGAAAATGACAAAAATATTGAAAACAGGGCTCGTACTTTCAGGTGGCGGTGCAAAAGGTGCATATCATGTGGGAGTTGTTAAAGCTTTAGCTGAACATGAGATAGAAGTTGATATTGTTTCTGGTGCAAGTATAGGAGCACTTAATGGTGCTTTATTGGCAACAAGTTCTTCAATGCAAGAAGGATATGAACGCTTAAATGAAATTTGGCAGTTATTAATTCAGCAATCACCAATTAAGTTCCAAGTGAAAAATATCCCAATACCATATTATTTAATACTTTTAGCAAGTTTTGGATTGCGATTGAATGCAGTACCTTTGATGGTTGTGCAAAAGTTACTTGCTCATTATGGAATTGGTCCTGATTTTTTTAAGCAAGATCCAAGTTTCTTAGATAATTCTCCGCTGACAGCTTTAATTGATAAATATGTAAATTGGCAATGTTTACAGCAAGGCAAACAGCTATATGTATCAGTTTATAAAAGTAAAGGCGGTATGTCTGATTTAATGGGGTGTCTAGCTGCTATGCTTTCTTTGAAGGATACAGCACCGTCTGATTTCTTGTGCGTGCAACAGTTACCAGAGTGGGAATGGAAAAATGCTTTAATGGCATCTGCTGCTTTACCAATGTTGTATGAGAGTCAAAAAATAGGAGGGGAAACGTATACTGATGGTGGGCAGGGAGGATGGAAAACGGCTCAAGGCAATACGCCTATTACACCATTAATTAATGCTGGATGTAATTTGGTACTTGTAAGTCACTTATCGGATGGTTCTTTTTGGAATAGGACGGTTTTTAATGAAACTACAGTAATAGAATTACGTCCTAGAAAATTAGTTGAAAGAGAGGGTATTCGAGACTTGTTGGCATTTAATGCACATAGCATTAACGATTGGATTGAACAAGGTTATACGGATACAGCTGTTTCTATTTCACGAATTAAAGACGCATTAAATAATCGTAACGAATTGAAAAAAAATATGTTTGAACAAAAGAATGAAGAGCAGAGGATGTTGGAAAGTGCAAATAAAATGCAGGATATGATGGAAAAAATTAGAATGAAATTAAACTAAAAAGAATATTATATTTTGCAAACCAACATTTGTATTTTTGAATAATAAAAAGTTAATTATAGTTGAGTTTAACCTGCAAGAGAAAAATTGAGATTTTTCAATTTTTCTCTTGAATTGCACATTTACGATTCCAAAAAAAATTAATTTGCTAAAGTTTCTTTCAGCACTCAGTAATGTTGTTTTGTAGCCATGCTTAGAAAAGCGATGAGGTCTGTAGCTACAAACAAAAAATGATTCAACGTTTTGTAGCCACAAAGTGATCTATGAAAAGCTCGGTAATACCCCCATTTTTAATTGAATTAATGGGTAGAAAATCTAAAGCCTTGTTATTGTTTAAAAATAGGTGGACAACCATTTACTGACATATGAGGTCGTTCATGATTATAAAAGTACTGCCAGTCAGTTGTATAGTCCTGCACCTCGCTCAGATCTCGAAATAAATATTGATTTAGACACTCATAACGTACTGTACGATTAAATCGCTCAACATATGCAATTTTGGGTAGTGTTCAAAAAACTGTGTCATTTGGTAGTGTTCAAAAAACTGTGTCATTTCCTTAAACTGTTAAAAACAGGAATGATGCATTATGGCAACTACATTTGATTTTGAAACAGCCTTAAAACAACTCCAGTCAGGACAAGCACTGACTGGA
>NZ_VPBQ01000027.1:0-13711 GCF_013418635.1 Acinetobacter sp. YH12131 | reverse complement strand
TCCATTTAACATAATGGTGGTTATACGCAATACACTTGTATATTAATATAAATATCAATTACTTAAAAATTTAGTCCTGACCAAGAAATCAGCAAAAATCGGCTTTTGTAATAAGTTGGTGAGTTTTTAAGCGAATCTGTAACATTTTGCCAAGGAAATTGGCTAAAAAACGATCAATTTGGCAATCAGTGCCCATTTCATGCGGATCCAGGTTCCAAAACTATCCCCAATTGCTGGGGATAAAATTTAGGCTATTTTGTACGCCTGGGCTTACGTAAATTCCGGTTCTTTACGGCTGTCCAGGAGAGGTGAATTTTCCTATGATGAACTCATCGGGAACAGGAAGTTCCATACAAGAATAACAAGAGATAAGCACAAGGACTGTAAGGTACGACAGGAGTTATACCGAGCGAACCAATACGAAAAACCCCGGCAGGATGCCGGGGTTTTTTATTATATAAAACTAAATTTATATAACCTATAAAATATATACAATCATGAATGATAGTAAGAATTTAGTTAAAGTAACCATTATACATTCATTAAAAGATAGAAAACTATTTGACATATATATCAAAAAATTCATAACTAGAATCATATAACCGATAGTTATGTAAAACATAATCTGTTATAGATGAATAGAATTTTCCTTCTTTTCCTATAGGCTGACCAAATGCCTTTTTTTCAATAATATAATAATCACAACAATTTTCTAAATCTCTAATTAATCCCTCCCTATCATAAGCTGCTTCTACATCCATGGCCCAATCAATCGAAAAATAATTAACTTTATTATGTATATAATAGGCTCCTGGCATAGATGGTAGAACTGTTGTTTTATCGTACTTATTAAGTATTTTATCTAACTCCATATGTTTATCTATTGATGTCTTATTCGCTTGGATAAAAGCAAGTTTTTTTGATATCACAGATGCTTCCATATAATCCTTCCATATAAAATTATCTCTATATGGTTTAGAATTAATGATACTTGAATAAAAGACTATAAGAATAACAAAATATAGGCTTACTCTCTCATCAAAAATGTTCATTTTTTTTTGAATTAGATAATAGGCTGAAAATAAAACTGGAGTAAAAAACATCAAGGGACTCATGCCACCCCAACTAATAGAAGAAGCCCAAGAAATACCGAGTAAAGCGATAAGAATATAATGATTTTTAATATTTTCTTTTTTAGAAATAAATAAATATAAAAACCAACAAACAATGAATATTGGTATTAATCTATCAAACATAATTATTCTAGGTGATCCTTCTAAATATATGAAACAAATAGAATTAATTACCACTAGTGTAAAAATAAAAGATATAAATAATTTTTTTAATTTGTCTTTTTTTTGAAAAAAAATAAAAAAATAAAAAAATAAAAATGATAATAAAATATAAATTAAAAAAAACTTGTGACCTGAAAAGTATGCAACAAATCCTGTTTTAAATAAATCTAATAATGTTGTTGATCCTGAATTCTGTATTAAAAACAAATCAACTATATCATTAAAAAGAAGATAAAAATAAAATAAAATAAATACTAATAAAACACCAAAAGCAACTTGCAAAGATTTTTTAAAATTATATTGAAAAAATACAAATAGAACCCCAATTACAGGAATTAAGAAAAAGTTTTGCTTTGTTAAAGCAGATATTCCTAATGAAACCCCCGCTATTATCAAAAATAAAAAACCTTTATTTTGAAAGTATGATATTAAAAATAAACCTATAACGCCAAACAAAACCCCATCTGTAGTATGCCATTGAAAATATAAAGAGCCAATAGATGTTATTAAAAAACATACTATTGAAAATATGTATATATTTAATCTTAATTCTTCAAAATTATAATATTTTTTTAAAATTAATACCGTTAAAAAAACCTGCAACATTAACTGATAGTAATTCAAAAGTCTCATTAATACAATCTGACCATAATCTGGAGTCAAATATAACAAAAAAGAAGATATAAAAGGAGAAATAACAGGTCTAACATAATAAAAATCTTTATATGGAATCTCACCATTCATGATTCTCCACCCCATACCAACTATAAAACCAGAGTCAGAATCTTCTAGACCAAACCTACCAAAAACTAATAAAAATATAAAAGGTAAAAATAATAAAATTAAAAAATAATATATATTTTTTTTAAAGCACATAATAAAAAACACCAAATTATATATTTTGAACAAAAAATTATTTGAATTTAATCAATAAATCCAATATTTTTTCCCTCTAGATTATATTGTTAAAAATAATCTATCCTTAAATCACATTACCGACTTTATTTTCTTAGCTCAAAATAAATCCAACCCATCCACCCACAACCACCCCAGCCAAAATCTCAATTTTGGTGTGCCCCATACGTTCTCTTAACTGCTGATATTCAGGATCATCTTTAGCTAACTTATTAATCGCTACAGCATGTTTACCCACAGCACGTCTTAAGCTATTCGCATCTAGTAAAACAATAAAAGCTAAAGTGAGTGCTACGCCAAATGCAGGCGTATCAATTCCTTCTTTAAAGGCAATTAGAGCAACCATACTGCTCACAATGGCACTATGATTGCTTGGTAACCCACCATAACCAATCAATCCAAAAGCCAATTGCCTTGCTTTAATTGAGTTAATAAGAAACTTTAGGCAGCCAGCAACCAGCCAGGCTAAAAATGGGGTAATCAGATAACTGTAATAATTCACAAAACAATCCAAAATAAAATTAAGCGGGTACTAATGCCCAAATACAACACCCGATCCATAAAGCAACAGTCAGTAAAATTTGCCAGTCCTGAACAATCACATCTGTGGGGGATTCCCCGCCTTTTAGGGTTTCAACGATAAACCAGTAACGGAACAGACCAAACATCACAAAAGGAATGGTGATAATTAGTTGCGGCTGCACTTCCATCACATACAGGCTATAAAAGACGATCGCGGTAATGGCAGACATTTCTGCAAAACGGTCAATGAGTGAAACTGAATAATGGGCTAGTACTCCACGGCCCTGCGATCCACTCTGTACCAGTTCCTGACGACGCTTAATTGAAGCCAGATAAAGTGAAATACTGAGCGTGGTAATAAACATCCAGTGAGAGACAGGTACTGCAAGGGCTACAGCACCAGCATAGACACGTAATACAAAGCCAAAGGCCACAATAAAGATTTCAATGACAGGTTCATGCTTCAGTTTGAAGGTATAGGCCCAATTCAGCAGTAAATACACCAAGATCACATAAATCACCTGGGGTGCAACTAACCAGGCAAATCCAAGTGCCACATAGATCAAGACCAACAAAATTATCGCACTTTGGGGGCTTACCTGGCCTGAAGCTAAAGGACGTTTCTTGGACTTTTCAGGATGAGCACGATCTTTTTCGATATCTTTTAAATCATTAACGATATACACCGCAGAAGCGGCTAAACAAAATAAAAAAGCTGCAAATAATGCCGAATAAACAGACCCTATTTTTAAGAATTCACCCGCAAAGATCAGTGGTGCAAAAACAAAACTATTTTTTACCCATTGTTTGGGTCTTATGAGCTTAATCAGTCCGCGGATTTCAGCTAGAAAAGACCGATGGCGTGCTATATCATGCATTAGTTTTACAACATTATTAAATATAAATGATTGATTCGATTAGACTGGCAATGCTTTATACAGCATTTGCCATAGTTGCTACGTTTTGTAACATTCTAGCACAGGATATTTGCAGTTATATTTATTCTGGACCTTTTTATATTTTAGTTTCAATTATTATTGGCACGGGTGTCGGCTTGGTGATTAAATATATTTTGGATAAAAAATATATTTTTAAATATAAAACACAAAATGCACAACATGATGGAAAGATTTTTATGCTTTATACCGTCATGGGTATTTTTACTACCATCATTTTCTGGGGCTTTGAGTTTGGCTTTCATGCCATTTTTGAAACTAAAGAAATGCGTTATGTCGGTGGCGTGATTGGCCTGATGATTGGCTATATTTGCAAATATTACTTAGATAAACGTTTCGTATTTCGTACGGTATAAATCACAGATGACAAAAATACAGGCCTGGGGCAGACTTTCTAATACAGAACATCAAGTTATCCCATTAATAACCGCTTCACAAACACCCAAACAACTACAACACAGCACCCATCCTGGCATCACTCATGGTATGGGGCGCAGCTATGGCGATGCAGCGCTAAATGGCAATGGTATTCTATGGCTGACGACAGCGATGAATCATTTGGTTTCTTTTGATTTAAATACAGGTATCTTGCACTGCGAAGCGGGTACCACCTTACAGGATATTCATCGTACCCTTATCCCTCAGGGCTGGATGTTACCTGTAACACCAGGAACGCAAATGATCACCGTGGGTGGAGCAATTGCGAATGATGTACATGGCAAAAACCACCATGCTTTTGGCTCTTTTGGTGACCACGTCCTATATATCAAGTTATTGCGTACTGATGGCGAAATTATTGAATGTTCCAAGACTGAAAGAGCAGATTGGTTTTATGCCACCTTAGGTGGGATTGGCCTAACTGGGATAATTTTAGAAGCAAAAATCCAGTTACGCTCTGTTCAAGGCCCCTGGATCCTCTCAGAAACCATTCCTTACCACAATTTGGATGAGTTTTTTGCACTGTCTGACTCATCTGAAGCGGACTGGGAACATACTGTATCCTGGATTGATTGTATGAATGGTGCGAATGCCAAAGGACTCTTTGCACGGGGTAATCTGGCGAATGAACACACTCAAGCGGAACCCAAAATTAAAGATAAAACGTTCCCAATCACTCCTCCTATTTCATTGGTGAATAAACTCAGTTTACCTATCTTTAATTTTGCCTACTTCCATGGCAATTCTCTAAAAAAACAGCCTCAAACAGTACATTACGAGCCATTTTTCTATCCATTAGATGCTATGCATGAATGGAACAAAATGTATGGACCAAAAGGGTTTTATCAATATCAAAGTGTGGTACCGAAAGAAGTCGGTAAAGAAGCCACTCAAGAGATGCTAAACGCCATTAAAAAATCAGGTGAAGGCTCATTTCTAGCCGTGTTAAAAACATTTGGTGATCGTGAGTCGGGGGGATTACTGAGTTTTCCAAAGCCAGGAGTAACACTGGCCCTGGATTTCCCTAATCGTGGCGAAAAGACCTTAAAACTGTTGAATGAACTAGATCGTATCGTCCAGGAAGCACAAGGCCGCCTTTATTTGGCCAAAGATGCACGTATGCCACGATCACTATTTGAGACAGGCTATCCACGTTTCAATGAATTTCTAAAATATCGGGATCCAGGCATCAGCTCGGAAATGTCCCGTCGTCTATTGGGTGTCTAAATGTCAAATCAACCAAGAATCTTAATTGTAGGTGGAACCTCAGCCATTGCTGAACATTGTGCCAGACTTTGGCTGAAGCAACAGCCCTGTGAGATTATTCTTTTAGGACGAGACCAAGACAAACTACAACGTGTTGCCAATGATCTTAGAGTTCGTACACCACAGGCGAATATCCAATTACAGACCGTTGATTTTTTAAATGCTGCCGCAATCCAGGATTGCATCAATACCATCAATCAACAGGGTGCAATCGATATTGCCCTGATTGCCCATGGCAACTTACCAGATCAGGACCAATGTCAAAACGATCTAATCCAGTGCCAACAGGCAATCGAAGTCAATGCAGTTTCACCTGTACTATTTACTGAAATTATTGCCAAACACATGATCGAGCGTAATCATGGAAAGCTGGCAGTGATTGGCTCAGTAGCAGGTGATCGTGGTCGTAAATCCAACTATGTCTATGGTGCATCGAAAGCGCTGATTGATAAATATCTACAAGGCTTACAGCATCGTCTAGCCTTAATTGGTTCTCATGTCACAGCAACCTTAATCAAGCCAGGTCCCACAGCAACACCTATGACGGCTGGAATATCTGGCAAGGGAAAACTTGCCTCACCTGAACAGGTTGCTCATGATATTGTGCAGGGCATCGATAAAGGCAAATTAACCGTTTATACGCCAGGTAAATGGGCAATCATTATGATGATTATTCGGAATTTACCTTTCTTCTTGTTTAGAAAAATGGATATTTAAATTCGCCATTTATAAAAAGTTCTGCATGAGCAGGGCTTTTTATTTAACATAAAATCTCATATACGAAATTCAGTTGTAAGCCCAAAGTAAAATTGTCTTACTTTTTTGGGTCAATGTTTATGTATCAACATGATATTTAATAATAAATTTGACAATATTTTGATTGTATATTAATATTCAACTTATCAAGTTAATCTGTTTAAGTGAAAGTGCTTCAAACTAAATCTTTCATACAGTACAAGAAGCCACCTTTTTAGGTGGTTTTTTGTTTTTAAAAATTAAAATGCGAATAAAATTTAACTGATTAGAATTAGGCTAATCATCTAAAAAATCTTGGATATCTTGCTGTGTGACGACCTTCTTAGTAGGAAGTTTTTCAATAGCATCATAGACACGCTTTATTGCTTCTTCATATGTAAGTGTTCCTGCATCAAGTTGCTCTAACAACAGCTTGGTTTCTGCATCGACTTTGTGACCACTGACAGCCATGAAACCTATGACTTTATCTGTCAAATTTTCACTCATAAACTTTTCCATCTTTTAAGCTGTAATGCTGTTTGTGCCCATGTTCTGCAACGTATTCGGCTTGTCTTTGCATGAAATCACGTTCTCGTTGCTCGGCTCTTGCGATACTGTCTTGATCGGTTTGTGACTCTTTACTCGACATACAGTTTAGGAAACCGACACCGCAGAGGACTACAAGAAAAAAAGCCAAACTTCTTTTGGTTTGCTTAGTCATTTGGTTTATCTCTACTATCAGGTGCGGTTTTCCTAAAGCCTGTGAATTTGAGGAATCTACTAGCAAGGCTGTCTTTAATTTTTTCCTCAACCACGCCACCGCTAAGCTTTGCACCTTCTGTATTTTTCTGTTTTAAGCTCTTGGTTACATGCCGTCTTTCGATTTCATATAGTGAAAGGATTTCATTTTCTTTTTTTACGATCTGCGACTCGTCCAAGCCTTCTCTATAGTTCTCGATTGCATCTTTCAGCTCGGCAAAGGAATGGTATTTAAACTCAAATCTTGAAGCATTAAAGCCTGCCCTGCTTGCTAAATCTTTGACTTTAAAAGCATTAGTTATCGGTAGGGGAGCAGTTTTTGCTTTATTATCTTTCGCACGAACGGCTTTCGACTGTTTGATAGCTTTGCTATTAAACCGCCATTCAATCTCACTGACGATTTTACCTACATCACTCGCAGTACCGCTAAATGCAGGCATGTGCTTTACCAAAAAAATTGCGTCACTGACACAGCCTGCAACTTCGGTTGGGGTCAGCTTAACCATGCGTCCAATTTCAGCCTTAGTCGGTGAGCTTGCTTTTTTGGCATCATCCGACAACTTCCTGTTTTCAATCTTCCGTTGATTTTCAATTTCAGATTTTTTCTGCGACTTCTTCGCCAAAATTGCTTGGTCAATTTTCAGTTCTGCTATGCGTTTCAGGTACTTGGCATAGTGTGGTGTGAGATGCCATGTCCAACGTACTGTTTTCAGATTTCTAGGCACTTCACCATTTTCGACTCTTTTAGCATCCAAAGCAGACTGCTTCTTCTTCTGCCGATCTGTGTACTCGGATCTGCGTAAAACGAGTTTTTTAATTTGGTCTTTGGTGTAGATATAAAGCCGTTCATGCTCCCATTCAAGACAAGAAAAATCGTCAGGATTTGGGTTCGATTTAGTGGTGAAAGCCTTTTTGATAAAGCCTTTTTGCCATTCCACAGCAATTTTCTTTCTGTGTTCGGACTTGAACTTATCTGAATCGACGATTTCTTGATCATCAACCAATTTTTTATATACATCGGCTTGGGAACGGACAGCGATAGGCAAAGTCACCAAGAGGTAAACCATGAACTTTTGCTTAGCCAAAAGGGTTTGATTCAACTGAACAACCATGTGCCCAGCACATGGTTGTTCAGTTGAAGTCGTGGCTCTGCCAAGTGCCACGTTGTATTTCTTGATCAGAGAAGTCAAAGCACCTTCCGCTTTATCTAAATCAATCAGCATTTTCTTATAGTAAGTAGCTTTGCCGATAGACACACACTTGAGAATGCCAATCATGGCAATTTCATCTGATGTAGCGTAAAAAATCATGCCCCTTTCCCTGCGCCTAAAATTCTGTAGTAGTAAAACTGTAGTAGTAAATTTTATAAAAGTGAATAGTCTTTTATGATTTTGAAGCTAATGAAATAAAAGCTTTGCGTAGCAAAGCTTTTAGAAACAAACAGCGAAGCTGTTTGTCAAACGGAGCAAAGCTCCGTTTCGGGGCAACGTATTCCGTAGTTAAGTCGTTCCCTAAAATTAACGAAGGTAGACGTTGCCCCCGACGATTTTTTCACCTAAAGTAGCCATCAGATGACGCAATTCTTTAAAAACAAGTTTTCTTCTTTTTGAAAGATGGATGCGCCCTAATCGTTTGACTTATCTCAAACAGGAGGGGCGACCAACCCTCCTGTTTCTCTTTGATCGGGAGGACTGACCATCCTCTTTCAATCACTTGTTAGCTTTCCTAGCAGTCGAAAATTTATTTTCGACTGCGTACTAATAGGAAGGTAGTTTTACCCACGCTCGGCGAAGCGGACTGCCATGCCAAATGGCTCGGTCACGCTACGCAGGGGGCGGACGAGGAGCTTGCTTATTCGCAAGAATACGCATCTCTGCGTCCTCTACCCGTTCCTGTTAAGGAAAATAAATTTGCACAGCCGTCTATATGACAAGTTGTGTGGTCTTTGGGCGACCATGAATGCCAAAATGAAGAGGAGTCGAACCAAATCTGCTTTAGGATTTGTCTAGACGTTAGAACTCCTGTCTTGGGTAGGAATACCGCCCAAGATATGCCACTGAGGGGAGCATTACAGAGAAAGAAATTGGTTGGTGAGATGTGCATCAATTGATTTTGGGGAACTGTAGCAAATGGCTGAAATTATAATATTTCGAAGTTTGTGGTGCTTTCAGAAATGAAAGCATCGTGTAAATAGCTCAACCGAACAAGCTTCTGGCTTTTCGGTTAAAACCGAAAAGTGTGAAGCAAGTGGGAAAGTATGTAGGAGCTTTATCCTGACCTTTAAAGAAACCGACCTAATATTGGGGTTGGACACCTGTTAAGTAAGTTTGCGGAACGACGACTTACGTGTGACACGTCTGTAATGGACAAGGCTTTAAGGGTTATAGGAAGGCTGATAGCATTCGAGTAGTTTTGGAGATAAGTGGGGAAGATGGTGCAGGTTCATGCGATTGTAAGCATGTTCAGCTTGATTTTTAGAGCAACTGTTTTGGTTCATAGCCAATTCAACCATTGGGAGATTAGCCAATTAGGAGCGATTTCACGAATCGCATTAATCAGAGCGACAACGGGCTTTTGAAGTAACTTTTCAAAAGTAAACGGTCAAGTACAAAACGAAGTTTCTAAGTGACGTGAGTCAACCAATGTTGTTTATTGGTAATAATTCGACTTGTTAAAGAGTTCTGAGGACGAAAGGCTAAGCAGAGTAACCGTAAGGTTTTAATGTGGTCACAAGTAAAGAAGAGAACGAAATTTGATTTTGCTATGGGTGGTTTCTATAGTGATTCAGCAAAGTGGGTAAGGGTTTGGTCGCCCTTACTACAAACGATGTTGGATACAGAGTGGTTTCTGTAGATCGGTTTCAGTTGAGAGAAGTCAAAAGATTGATGCACTTAAGCATCACCCCGACAGGTTAAGTCGGAACGTCAGAACAGACGTTTAAATAAAACTAAGGTGTCGTCACCGATAATGGCGAAAGGTGTCTGTACCTTGCCCATTTTGGCTAAACAGATCAGGAGCAATTCCCTTAATTTGCAAGCTTTCAAAACGGCTTTTGATGTTTTGACGCACTTCTCAGCGATACGAGAACTATCCTACGATAGTGTATCTAATTAATTTTTATGTTTTTTAACAAAATTGCTCGCATTTCAGTTTGGTCACTGAGTTTTTTTGCAGATGCAATCGAGGTTAAAGATTCATAAAAATTTAGTTCTGGAGCTTCAAAACTCCAACTTAGTTTTAACTTATTGTTATTACTAAACTTTCAACTAGGTTATTTAATTTCTTAGCTGAAATTTCTTAATCTAGCGATTGATCTCCATCAAACGAGATTTATCACAATTTAAAAGGACTATCGCACTTTTGCTTTAGTCCTTTTATCTTTTAATAGCCATAGAATCGCACTATTTGCTTTCTAAGCAACTTTTCTTATTTCACATACAAACAACTAAGCCACAAAGTTAAAAATCGAATCTGACGCAAACTGTGCGCCTAAAATCTATCTTTCGGAACGTCATGTTCACGATCTGCCATAAAATCGTCTAAACCTTCGGGATCACTATAAAGTTTAAAGAACTCTTCCCAAGTGTTTATTTGCTCTTGAGCTTCTTTGAAGAATCCATCCTTACCAAGTTTATAGCTTCTTAGAGGTTTATCTAAAATGCTCATCGAGAGAGAAACCCAATCTTCGTCTTTTCTATCTTTGCTCATGTCAAATTTCCTTTAACTGATCTATAAACGATACAAAAGAAAAACAACTATATGATCTCATCTGCTCAAGCTCCCTGCCGTTCGTTCCTCACGGATGGTGAGCTTGAGCAGATTTCGGTAATATTCACCCTACCTTCGCTAATTTAAAATTAGCAAAGGTATTTGAATATCACCTTTTAAAAACATCACGGTATGGAGCCGCTGTCGCCTTCAATCGGTACAAGACAAGATGCGTCATTATTGTCTCGCAGAGGAGTATTTATGGAGCTGATCTCCACCCTGCACACGCCTTTCTCCCCCATTGGCTTGCTATCTCGGCGAGGGAATTACCCAACATACCACTTAAACAATCGACCAACGTATTCCCTGCGTTCCCTCAATAGTGCAATACATCAGATTTGAGGGCGACTAGTGTATTACTACACATTATCGTCTTGTAATTCATGTACCTGCCGTCACTTATCCTCCTGCATACATGAATCGTTCTAAAGAAGCCGTGACAAACACGCACTTACAAACTTCCATAGTTACGCAGAACAAACGACATCGAACAAAAATTGGATTGAATTACTCAACCGCAATAATTTGTTGCTTATTTGATAGTCGACAGGATGCTAAATAACGAAGGCTTTTCAATTAACGGCTTGCAAAAATATTAAAAAAAGTCATAATATTAGTTAAGTACAAGCCTTTTGGTGAAATCAGCACGAGTTGGTAGCTCTGCTGATCTTCGTTAAATGATGCGTCAACATCAAATAACTGCGTACCGTCAAATATAGGAAAAACCGTCTCAATTAGCAATACTTGAGACGGTTTTTTTTCTTTATTCATTCCAATAAAACATTGACCGAAAAATACTTTTTTCAATAAGTTATGCAAGTTACGTAAGTTATTAATAAAGTTTAAAGCTCTATTGAACTTAATAAAAAGTTTCTTATAATGTTAGCTTAAATAAGTTACGTAAGTTACATAAAAATGATTATTTTAGTTGGTGGTGAAAAAGGGGGATCAGGCAAAAGTTGTCTAGCCCAAAATCTTGCAGTTTATCTACAATCTAAAAAAAGAGATATTTTATTACTTGATGCAGATCCACAAGGCACTACAACCGATTGGATTAAAGAGCGTGATGAAAATAGTAAAGTCGAAAGTATTCCTTCTGTTCAAGCAGCAGGAAATATTCGCCAAATATTATTAGATCTTTCTAAACGTTATCAAGACATCATTATTGATGCAGGCGGTCAAGATTCTGAAGCACTACGCTCAGCAATGACAATTGCTTCTCACATGTTATTGCCATTTAGACCAAAAAGACGCGATTTAAAAACGTTAGTTCATGTTGAAAAATTGATTCGGTTAGCCAAGGCTGTGAACCCAGAACTTTATACTCGTGCAGTCATTACTCAATGTCCAACTTTACCAAGCCAATCTCAAAGAATTCTAGATGCTAAAGAGGCATGTGAATCTTTTGATTTGACTCCATTGAATAATTTCACATGCAATCGGAATATCTATGATGATGCTGATGAAAATGGATTATCGGTTTTTGAAATGTCATCTGATGAAAAAGCCAAACAAGAAATTGAACAAATTGCTAAAGAGTTTTTAGGAGATCTTTAATGGCACTTAAGGGCTTAAAAAAATCTGAGCAAGTTTCAAACGATGAAATCATCGAAAGCTTTATTCAAGGTGCGACTAAACGTGTCAAGAAGATAGAACCCTCACAGCAAAATTATAAAAGATATACCTTCTCTTTAACTGAAGATGTGAACCAGCAAATAGATACTCTTTTGGTAAATTGTAGGGTTGCTAAAGCGAACCGTTCTATCATATTAAAAGCAGCTATTAGTCAATTAGAAAATCTATCTGCTGAAGAACTTCAAAAAGTTGTATTAGATCACACCAAATAAGTTACGCAACTTATTTAAGTTGCATAACTTATTTACAATTTTAAGTTTTTACTACACAAACTCGTGGAACGTGAAGAATCCATAAAAAAGCCTAGTTTGACTAAACTAGGCTTTTTTAATTATTGCAAGTTACTGATTTAAAACAATTAAATTAACTTATTTCGCATAATCCGTATTATGTTAATTTTGGGGAATACTTAAGTTTAGTTAAGAACAATAGTCTTGTTTAAATCTTGAATAAGGAACATTTCTACGTTGTGTTAGATCTTTCCCTTTTAAATCATTGGCTAATTTATCTGATAATTCTTCACTAGATTTTATTTTGTTTGGAACCCATGAATAAGCATGTCTAGGTAAAATTTCAAAAAGATTAGTCATACCAGGTACATAAGAATACTTAAATTGAGTATAAACTTGATCATAGAATCCCTTACAGATTCTATCATTTTCTTTTGAAACTAAATTTCTATTCATAGATGTTGAGAAGTCATATAAGCTCCCATTTTTGTATTCATAATCATATTTTTTCCCAGTTTTAGGACTTTGGCTTGATGTTATTTTTATACCTGAATTAAGCTCTGAAATAGTAATATCTAATGACTCTTTGAATTCAATAGTTTCAGATTTAATTAATTTTGCTAGATCGTTAAACTCATATATAAAATAATGGCTTTCTGGGCTACTCATACCAAACCATGCGCCACATGTACTTGTTACAACATAAGTATTCTGCTGTTGCTTATATATCTTTTCTAAGATTTCACATTGTGGATCGATCTCACTAATAAAACCAGCATTTCTATTACTGTTCTCAATAGAAAATGGATACTGCTTTACATATAACTCACTATATTTATTTTTTATTTTATATAAACCAATATTTTCTGGATAACCTTCATTATTTTTTATAAATTTGAATGGCTTAACTTCAATGGCATACGCAACACTACCAACCATTATGAGAATATTTAGTAGAAATATTTTAGAAAGAGGACTTTGCACTTTAAATACCTTATAAGTTTAAATTATAAAGTAATTTTAGCTACTAATTTTAAAAAAGGTGAAATATTCAATTATTAATTGTCCATTTAACATAATGGTGGTTATACGCAATACACTTGTATATTAATATAAATATCAATTACTTAAAAATTTAGTCCTGACCAAGAAATCAGCAAAAATCGGCTTTTGTAATAAGTTGGTGAGTTTT
>NZ_VPBQ01000026.1:0-16515 GCF_013418635.1 Acinetobacter sp. YH12131 | reverse complement strand
CCCTGTATTGCAAAAATGGAATGATTTCTATTTTTTTGATTCAACCTTAGATTGCAAAAATGGGGAAATATTATAGAAATAAAGAAAGTGGAATTAATTAAAATCCCACCTTAAAATGCAAATACCCTTTAAATTTTAAAGAGCGATTCAATCCTAACTTGTAAAAACGGTTAAAACAATAACGCATATTGCTGCAAATGAATTGCAGTGTCATCAGTTTAAGACGGAGCTTAAAAGAATGAAAACTTTGCAAGAGGCATATCAACAGTTTGATATTGAGCAACTGATTCAAACCCAATTGGCAGGAACGCCAACGGCACTTAATGCCTATGAAGAATGTTGCGGACGCTATACGGGTACTCAACAAACTGCCTTAATTTGGGAAGGCAAACACGGTCAAACTGCATCGTGGACATTTGATCAACTGGCAGAAGCATCTGGAAAATTGGCAAATTATTTTACTCAACTGGGCTTAAAAGCAGGTGATTGTATTGCAGGATTATTGCCGCGTACGCCTGAATTGTTAATTACGGTTTTTGCCACATGGCGCATTGGGGCAGTGTATCAGCCTTTATTTACAGCCTTTGAATCTAAAGCGATTGAGCACCGTATTCAAACTGCAAAGACGCAGCTCATTGTGACCAATACTGAGCAGCGTCCAAAACTAAATGCCTTGTCTAATGTGAAAATTTTAACTGTGGACGCAGCAAATCAAGCTCAAAACCATGATACAGATTTTTGGCAAGTTCTAAGCACTCAAGACACTTACTTTGAAACCGTGTATCGCAGTTTTGAAGATGATTTTCTGATGATGTTTACATCAGGCACTACGGGTTTAGCTAAATCTGTACCTGTGCCTTTAAAAGCCATTGTGGCATTTAAAGGTTATATGCAGCATGCAGTCGATTTAAGAGCAGAAGATTCATTTTGGAATTTAGCCGACCCTGGTTGGGCTTATGGCTTGTATTACGGTATTACAGGGCCACTGAGTTTGGGGCATAGCATTATTATGGATGAACGTCCATTTAGTGTTGATCATGCACTGGAAATTATCCGTAAATATCAGGTGAGTAATTTAACAGGTTCACCAACCGCATTTAGAATGTTCTTTGGTTTTAAAGAAAAGTTTGATGGTGATATTCAACGACATCTGCGTGTGGTTAGCAGTGCAGGCGAGCCGCTCACACCAGAAGTGATTCATTGGTTTAAGCATGATTTACAAGTCAATATTTATGATCAATATGGACAAACCGAATTGGGGATGGTGATTGCCAATCATCATGCACTGGAACATCAGAAAAAAGTAGGTTCTGCGGGTTATGCTATTCCCGGACATCGTTTCGCGGTTTTAAATGCACAGCATCAGGAAGTCGCTCACGGCGAAATTGGCACACTTGCACTGGATGAATCACAATCGCCTTTAATGTGGTTCAAAGGTTACGATGGGGATGACCGTAAATCATTTGTGGGACAGTATTATTTAACGGGTGATACGGTACGTTTAAATGAATTTGGTGGGATTGATTTTATTGGTCGTGCAGACGATGTCATTACAACTTCGGGTTATCGTGTCGGGCCTTTTGATGTAGAAAGTACTTTGCTTGAATGTGAGGAAGTGCTTGAATCCGCAGTAATTGGTAAGCCAGACCCAGAGCGTACAGAAGTGGTAAAAGCCTTTGTGGTGTTAAAAAATCAATATCAACCAAGCACTGCATTGCAGGAAAAGCTGCAACAGTATGTGCGTTCACGCTTATCGAAACATGCCTATCCTAAAGAAATTGAATTTGTCAGCAGTTTGCCTAAAACATCCAGTGGAAAAATTCAGCGTAATTTATTGAAGCAACAAGAAATTGCAAAACAAAATGCTTTTAAAAAAGTGAGCTAAATTCAGCCAATAGGCCCTGTTAATTATTGCGCCATAAGAAAAACGCCATTCATACAGATTGGCGTTTTTTTAAATCTGTATTCTTTATTTAAACCACCCGATTATGCAAGCACGAACTCAATCGATAGAAAATGTGTGCATCATATTGGTGATGTGATATTTTCAACTTTATGCTGACACAATGAACAAGGCTGCATGTACTTCGATTACGATAAAAGCATGTAGGCAGCGCAATACATATTGGGGGAGAACATCATGGTAACAGCTCATTTAAATTTCACGCAGCCGTCAAAGCGGATATTTACGAAGTCGATATGGATGGGCGCAGCTTTACTGTTGTGTGCCTCTGGCAGTTATGCACAAAACTGGAACCCAGCGCCAACTGCTGAAAGTACAGCCTATTCCAGCTATCCAGCAGCAAAAACGCCACAAAAAAATTATGCAGTCTTTGCCGAATACGCCAATTTTGAAGCAGATTTTGACAGTGGCGATACAGTAGAACTAGATGGTTTTGCTTTGGGTGTTTCCACCACGCCACATCGCTCAGGTTTTTATGGCAGATTGGAATTCTTAAAAAACAATGAATACGATTTGGATTATTATGAATTCAATATGGGCGGGAATTTAAACCTGATCAGCTATCATGGTTTTTATTTCAATACATACGCAGGTCTAGGTTATAGCGGCGCAAGTTCAAAGCTGCTTGCCAATGATGTCAATTTTGTCACTTTACCTGTGGGCGTAGAAGTCGGTTTGAACTTTGTTCCTGATTTCTCGATTTACGCCACTGCCGGTTATAAATGGTTATATGACAGCACCTCGAATACCACCTGTAAAGATGGGACAACCTCAGACAAAGTCGGGAATACGGCATGTTACTGGAATGGTGGAATTGCCTATTATAATGAATATATAGGCGATGCCGATGGCGTTACTTATAACGTAGGCATGCGGATGCACTTTTAAGCAAGTCGTTGCACATCTCCATCTGTTCAAATACGCAACAATTCAACCGCCGTCATGGCGGTTTGCTTTGAATACCCGTTATACTTGGCGTTTTGGTTTTGCAGAATAGGGCATTTTCTTGGAAAGCATATTCGATACTCAGTTGGAATTGAGCGATGCAGAAATGCATCTATATAGCCGACAAATTTTATTGGATGGCTGGGATATTGAAGCCCAAGAAAAATTAAAACTGGCCAACGTACTTGTTGTGGGGTGTGGCGGGATTGGCTGTTTAAGCGCAGAATTACTTGCACGTGCAGGCGTGGGAAAAATCACTCTGATTGATGCTGATGTGATTGAAACCAGTAATTTGCAACGACAAATCGCCTATACCCCCGCAGATTTAGGCTTTTATAAGGCCGAAATTCTCGCAAAAAGATTAATGCAAATTAATCCTTATATCGAGATTGTTTGTTTAACCACGCTGTTAGATGCGCAAAATGCAGGCACTTTAGTTGCCCAACAAGACCTAGTTTTAGATGGTTGTGATAATTTCAGTACCCGATATTTGGTCAATCAATATTGCCGACAATTGAATGTACCTTTACTCAGTGCCTCTGCCATTGGTTTTCAAGGGCAAATGTTCATGGTCGAAGGTGATTCTGCTTGCTATGAATGTCTGTTCCCGAAAGAACAACATGCCAATGAAAGTTTGCGCTGCGCTGACAGTGGCGTATTGGCAACCACTCCCAACGTCATGGCCAGTTTACAAGCGCATCATGCCTTATTGTACTTGGGTTTAGGCAACACCGCGCTGAAACAAAAGCTATTACTTTGGGATGGTTTAAGCATGAAACAACGCTTATTGTCGTTTGATCAAGACCACAACTGTCCAGTTTGTCAGGCAAGATAGCCTTTTTACTTGGCAATTTTTTGTTAAACTCTCACTACTTTAATATGACTCAGACATGATGAAAAATAATATCTGGTTAGATGGTTTACGTTCAGTTGCTCGCATGGGTGAAACTGCCGTAGTGGCAGCCAAAGCAGGCATTAAATATGCCACTGAAAAGCCAAGTAATGCCAAACTCATGCGCGAAACATTTGAATCTTTAGGTTCAACCTACATTAAACTTGGGCAGTTTATTGCCAGTACACCGTCATTGTTCCCACGTGAATATGTCGAAGAATTTCAAGGTTGTTTAGACCAAACTCCAACTTTACCGTTTAGCTATGTACAGCAAGTATTGGCATCTGAATTTGCAGGGCGCAATTTAGATGAAATTTTTGCCTCAATAGATGAAAAGCCTTTAGCTTCAGCATCTATCGCACAAGTACATGCTGCAAAATTGGTGAGTGGCGAAGATGTAGTGATTAAAGTGCAAAAACCGGGTGTAGAAACCATTCTCTATACCGATTTAAACGTCTTGCACTGGGCGACTAAACTGCTCGAAAAAGCTGTACCTAAAGTCAAATTTGCGTCATTGGCCGATATTGTCGAAGAAATCAAAACCCGTATGGTGCGTGAAGTCGACTTTATTGAAGAAGCACGTAACCTAGATGATTTTATTAATTATCTGAATTTAACCCAAAATACAAAAGCCACTGCACCTAAGGTCTATCATCAATATTCCACCCGTCGCGTATTGACCATGCAGCGTTTGTATGGCGTACCTTTGACCGATTTTGACGTGGTGAAACAAGTATCTAACGATCCATCGCAAGTGTTGATTACTGCCATGAATACATGGTTTGGTAGCTTGATGATGTGTAACAGTTTCCATGCCGATTTACACGCAGGCAACCTGATGTTGCTTGAAGATGGGCGTGTCGGCTTTATTGATTTTGGTATTGTTGGACAGCTGAATCCTGAAGTGTGGACTGCATGTATGGCTTTTATGGATGCTCTACAAAATACCAACTACACGCTTATGGCTGAAAATATGCTCAAAATGGGCATGACCGACAAGCAAATTGATACTCAGGTTTTGGCAGCAGATTTAGAGCGTTTATTTAGTGGCGTATTGCTGGCCGATCCTCAAGAGTTGCTGACTTCTAACCCTGCCGATTTAAATGACATTATGCTCGATATGGTTGCTGTGGGTGAGCGTCATGGGATTCGTTTCCCGCGTGACTTTGCTTTACTGTTCAAGCAAATGCTGTACTTTGACCGTTTCATGCGCGTTTTAGCACCTTATACCGATATTTATGCCGATCAACGATTGCAGATGGTACAAAGCATTGATCCGAATTTGTTGTTAAAGCATTAATTATCCATATTGGTCGAATCAAGCTTTCTGGTTGCATATTTTAAAGCCACCAATCTTTTTTATAAGTTTTACGTGGCTTTAAAATACGGCAAATATCCCTTTCAATAGAAGGGGATAGAAGGAGATAGAAGGATTTTAAATGAAATATAGAGTGTGGTCATGGATGCAATTATCATTGAAGGCTTAAAGGTGGAAACAGTCGTCGGCTGTTTTGCATGGGAGCGTCAAATTCAACAACCACTCATGTTGGATTTGATCATTGCCACCAATTTAAGCCAAGCTGCAGCTTCAGATGAGTTGCAAGACACGCTCAATTATGCAGAAATTTGCAGCATTTCAGCGCAAGTGATTCAGCAGGCTGCACCCAAATTGATTGAGCATGCAGCACAATTGGTATTGGATGCACTTTTTACGACTTTTGCCGCAGTTGAATCCATTACCATCACCATTCGCAAACCTGCCATTATTCCAGAAGCCAATTCTGTAGGAATTCGTCTTGAACGCCACCGAAACGATTTTTGCTCTCGCTTTGGCGAGTAACTGCGAAGCACCACGTCAGTTTAAAAGTGCCTATCAGCAAATTGCTGCATTGGGTGAAGTGCAATTTTCGCATATTTATCTGATTCCATGCCGTGATGGGATTGGTGCAGACTATTGGAATTCTGCTTGTTTGCTAAAAAGCCGTTTAAGCTTTGAGCATCTAAACGTCATCCTTAAGGAATTGGAAGTTGCAGCAGGGCGTGTGCGCCCATCGCATGACATTCCGCTGGATATTGATATTATTGCGTGGGGTGAAAATTTAGCTCAAATGCAATTCAATCCGAAAAAAATGCCACTTGCTTTAGATGTTAAAATTCCAATGTGGGATATTTGGCAAGATGAGGCTTTTGTGCATTCTGCGCATGACTATCCCATTGTGAGTTGTGAAGAGTAAATCAGCCAGTAAAATTGGCAGATCAGTGATGCATTTTTAAATTTTGGCTGTGAAACGTGATCTGATTTCGGCTTACATCATTGTGTCATATCTTGCTGATATGTTTGTATGAAAAACCATCAAAAATAATATTTTTCTGTATTTATACGGCTTTGCACTTAAAAACTATCCACAAAATCTGCGGATAAATCTTGGGATAACTCAAAATCGGCTCTTTCTCTGTTATTTTTTGATCGTTTTAATCGAGATGTTTTCTATTCCAATGACATAAAAAAACGCCCACAATTGTGAGCGTTTAAGTGTTATCAATTCATTAAATATAATAACTGGTCTTGGTCATGAGCTTGGAAATCGCAGTCATGGTCAAACGTACAGGTACAGGCAAATCTACACCACCTGCTTTGAGCGCCGTATCGCGATGATGCAATTCATCTTCATTCATTTGGACTAGAATTTTACGTGAACGCTCATCTTGTTCAGGCAATTGGCTAATATGATGTTCTAAATGCAAGCTGACTTGACGTTCAGTTTCTGCCACAAAACCCAAACTGTATTTATCGCCCGCAATACCTGCAATTGCACCCATCCCAAAAGACAAGCCATACCATACAGGATTAAGCAAACTGGTGTGACTGTCTAACTCTTTTAAGCGGTCTTCGCACCACGCCAAATGGTCTTGTTCTTCAATTGCAGCCTGTTCCATTTCACGACGTACATTGGGCAATTTCGCAGTTAAAGCCTGACCGTGATATAAGGCTTGTGCACAGACTTCACCACTATGGTTTACTCGCATTAAGCCTGCAACATGACGTGCTTCACTCACAGCCAATTTGGTTTCAACCGTATTGCCCGGGTTTTCACGTTGAGCCGAAGTTGTGCCAGGTACTAAACTACGTAAGGCTTGGTCAAATGAATGAATAAACTTGTCGATGCCTGTGTAATGACGCATGAAATTAATCCTCCAAAGAGTCCTGTGCAGTATCTAACATTGGCTTGAGCTTTAACAAGAGCCAAAAGGTGAAAAAAGCACTTAAAACAGCCGTAATACTAAATAAAATTTTTAAATCAATTTTTAAAATGCTTAAAATTAAAATCGAAAAAATGGCAGATGACACCATAAATACCGCATTTAAAATATTGTTGGCTGCGACCACACGTGCGCGGTGCGAGCGAGGGGAATAGGCTTGCATCATGGCATACAAGGGCACAATGTAAAAACCGCCACTAATGCCCAGTAAAGTGACTGCACACATGACATGATAATAACTCCAGCCTTGCTGAAAGACTTCGGCTAAGCCCAGTAGTGTGCCTGTTTTTTCTGGTACAAAAGCCAATGTGCCTGCCAAATAAAAAGCAAAGACGGTTAAACCGACTGCGCCAATAGGCACCATTTTAATATTGACCTCGGTACCGC
The DNA here is from genome assembly GCF_013418635.1 of Acinetobacter sp. YH12131. NCBI lineage: Bacteria > Pseudomonadati > Pseudomonadota > Gammaproteobacteria > Moraxellales > Moraxellaceae > Acinetobacter > Acinetobacter sp. YH12131. The sequence goes on along the minus strand of NZ_VPBQ01000026.1, from coordinate 9,067 downwards.
CTATTTTACGGCAGAGCAAAGAACCTACGCCAATACCGACAGAAAAGAGTGTCAGTAATAAACTCACCACATTTTCAGAAGCATGCAAGTTTTGTTGAGTGAGCTGTGGAATTTGGGTTAAATACGTTGCCCCATAAAACCAATACCAAGAATTGCCCAATAATATTAGAAAAATCATCGGCAGGCTTTTGGCATATTTTAAAGTCTGGAAACTGGTACGGAAAAAATTCCAGTCAATTTGAATGTCGGGTGCCGTGACGCGCTGCGTCAGCACAAAACGACTTGAGGCATAACCAATTAGTGCAATAATCACCACAGTTAAGCTAATCCAGACTAAATTGCCTGCAGATACCGAAATCACTGCACCGCCTAAAATCATCCCCAATAAAATTGCAATGGATGTACCTGACTGGAAAATTGCATTGCCCGACATCAGTTCATGCGGTTTGAGTACTTCAGGCAAAATGGCATATTTGATTGGGCCAAAAAAGGTCGATTGTGCGCCCATTAAAAATAAGGCAATCAGCAATAGCCACAAATTTCCTAAAATAAAACCAACGGTACCAATCAGCATGATGACAATTTCAAGCAGTTTGATGGCACGCACCAATTGGGCACGTTCATACTTGTCTGCTAATTGTCCTGCGGTGGCAGAAAAAATAAAATACGGCAAAATAAACAACAAGGCTGCTAAATTATTCAAGGTGCTGACATTTGCAGATTGCTGGCTAATCAGACCATAGGTAAAGACTAAAAGCAGCGCTTGTTTATACACGTTATCATTGAGTGCGCCAAAAAATTGAGTGAGAAACGTCGGCAAAAAGCGACGACTCCTCAACAAATGTTCATTTTTTTCCATGCGTGATTAACTTCGTTTAGTTTTATTAAGAAATGTGACCGCTTGATATAATAGTACAGAAAATCATGTATGATGTTTCAAGTCTTTTCACTGATGAAAAAATCAAATAAATTGGTGTTTGTACGCGGGTTCATTGGGGTTTTTCCATAAAAATTAAATCAGTTTAGAGTTTTTTATGCTTGTAAATACAAACTTTAAAAAATCAGTACTGTGTTCCAGTATGCATGCCATTTTATGCTGGAATATGCCGAAAAAGCTCGGACTAAGTCTGTTTTTAGGTTTAGTTGCATCTTCAAGTTTTGCAGAAAGTCTTACTGTACCCAATTCAAACGCTCAGCTTGCTGAAAATCCTGTACCGCTACAGACTCCAACTGCAGAAGAAGCACAAAATTTAGCTGCAGAAATTAAACAACTGGCAGCAGCACAAGGTAAAGACAGTGCCCAAGATCTACAAAAAATAGAAGAAGCTTTAGAGCAAGCGCAAACACCTGAATTTAATAGTCTAGAAATGCTGCAACAGCAACAACAGGCAGGGGCATCTTTTGCTGAATTTCAGCCTATCGAATTTGAAGACTTAGAAGATTTACCCATTGCACCTGTAGATCAGGGGCTTGCCAATGAAATTTTTCAGGTGGCAGAACAAGCCAAACAAGAAGCGATGCTAGACCGCAATGGTCAAGTGCCAGAAACGTTGGTTAAAGACGCAACACAGCAGGAGCTACTGCAAATTGATCAAGCGCCTGTAAATGTCGATCAGCTCATAACCAATATTCAGGCAGACAGTAATTTTGTAGTGGAAGCCAATCCTAACGATACCTTAATGGCTGAATTGGGCTGGATGACGCAGGTGGAAAATGCCGATAAACCCGGTTTTTTCAGACGTTTACTGTATAAAGTCCGTCCACCGCGTGAGCTAAATACAGCCAAAGTGCCGCGTATTAGTGCAGATGTGGTCATTACCGCAAATGGTGTCAATGGTACACAAAACTCAATTGGAGAGGTATCGCCCGATGCTTATCGTACAGCGGTAGATCAGTTAAGTGCCAATATTAAGGCCAAACTGTCCAGTTTTACCCAGGAGTCTTTTGCAGATTTTCCATCGGCATTGCCGCAACTGCGTACGTTGTCAAATCAGGCTGCGCAGGCGGTGGGTTTTTATAATGCCGAGTTTAAGTTTGAAAAACTCAGTGATAGCCGCGTGCGTGTGCAGGTTGTGCCAAATCCACCTGTGGCGATTAAACAGCAAAATATTGAATTTACAGGTGAAGGACAATACGAGGCACAATTTCAGGTTATTGGTGTCTTGCCTGATCAAGAAGTAGATGATGTGTTTAATCATGGTTTGTATGAGCAAACCAAAAAACGAATTACCGATGCCGCTTCAGATAACGGTTATTTTGACAGTTACTGGCGTTTGCATGACGTTAAAGTCGCTCAACCTCAAAATACAGCCGATATCAATTTACGTTATGAAACAGGCGAGCGTTATAAACTCGGAAATGTTGAATTTCGTATGAGCGATCCAAATCAAGAATTCCCTTTGGATATGGATATTCTGCAAAGTATGGTCACTTGGCAGGACAATGCTGACTATACTTTTTGGCGTGTAAATGGTTTGGCCAATAACCTCACCAACTCGCGTTATTTCAACTACACCTTAGTTGATACAATCCGTCCTGATCCTGTAGAGCATCCTTTGGAATTGCCACCTGATATTCAGGCTTTGGTCGATCAACAAAAAATCTCAGTTTACGATGCCACAGTCGTCGATCAAAAACGGGTGGCGTCATCTCAGGAAGTGACGCAATCTGTGGTGAACGAAGCTGAATTTGCTGGCACAGAAGAAGGTGCGAGCAACGATAAGCTGCGCATGCTACATGCACAGCAAGAAGATAAACAATCGGAAGAAGAGCGCTTAAAACAACAGGCACGTATCGACAAAAAAATTCCTGTGATTGTGACTTTAAATGCAGACCGCTTAAATAGTGCCGAAGTCGGTGCAGGTTTTGGAACTGACACAGGCGTGCGTTTGCGTGGGCAATATCGCCGTGCCATTGTCAATAAACGTGGTCACTCATTTGATGCTAACTTGGAGCTTTCGCAAATTCGTCAAGCCATTGATGGACGTTATAACATTCCTTATAACCATCCACTGAATGATTATGTTGCTTTGGTGGGTGGTTATGAGCGTGAAGAACGTGACGATGTTGCACAAGGTGGCGGCTTGATGATTGAATCTGCGGTTGCAGGTGTTGACCGTGTGATTAAAAAACCAATGGGCAGTTGGCAACATGCTTTTGGTTTACGTTATCGACTAGATCGCTTGACCGAAGATGGCCCTGTGTTTTTAACAAAAGAACGTGAAGCGTTTATTGCCAATGGTGATGTCGAGCAACAATCGTTATTGCTTGGCTATGAAGTTTCACGTACCGACAGTAACCGTCGTGTTAACCCAAGCAAAGGTTTTCGCCAAATTTATAAAATAGAACTGGGGAGTGAATCACTGCTCAGCGATGCAGATTTAGCCATTCTAAATGCAGGTTGGCGTTTTATTTATTCATTGGGTGAAAATGACGATCATCAGTTTGTCGGACGCAGTGACTTAGGTTATATCTACACCGAAGATTTTAATAAAGTGCCTTATAATTTGCGTTATTTTACTGGTGGTGACCAGTCTTTACGTGGCTTTGACTACAAGTCTTTAACACCACAAATTGAAGGCTTTAAAATTGGAGGTCAGGCTTTGGCGGTTGGTTCATTAGAATATAACTATCAATTTAAAGAGGGGTGGCGCGCAGCAGTATTTAGTGATTTTGGTAATGCTTACGATAAAGACTTTAGCAACGACACCGAATATAGCGTAGGTTTGGGGGTACGTTGGGCATCACCAATTGGCCCAATTCGGATTGATGTGGCTTCTGGTATTTCAGATGATAACCATCCAATCCGTTTACATTTCTTTATTGGCTCTCAACTATAAATTTAAGACTTAGAGAACATTATGGCTGAAGTTGAACAGCAACCAGAAACTCCAGTAACGCCACCTAAAAAGCGTCGAATACTCAGGAGTGTTTTACTGTCACTGCTGTTGATGCTGGTTTTATTGGTGTCCGCTTTGGTGGTGATGTTCTCAACAGACCGTGGCTCAAAGTTCTTATTAGACAGCGTATTGCAGCGCCAAGAAATAATTCATTATGAATATGAAGGCGGTAATTTATGGCGTGGGATTATTCTGCGCAATATCATCGTCAGTTTAAAACCTGTTGATGTCAAAATTGACCGTGCCGATGTCATTCTTGGTTGGCGTGCCATTTTAGATAAAGAAATCCATCTCAATCGTGCCGATGTGCGTAATCTGCGGATTTATCCGAAAGGCCCACCAAGTGATGATCCATTCAAATTCAATGAAATTCGCTTACCTTTTGTTTTGCGTTTAGATACTGCCGATGTCGATCATTTATTGATTCAAACCGCCTCTGGTACGCAGGTCGATTTTTACGATATTCATTTAAATAATGCCTTGTGGTCGGGTACAGAACTGAAATTTGAAGATTCCAATATGGATATGGGATATTTGAATGTACGCAATGCCACAGGCGATATGAAATTTGAAGGTAAATATCCGCTTAATGTGGTGGGTGATTTAAATATTCCCTCTTTACATGACAGCTTAAATATTCACGATATTAAAGTAGTAGGCAAAGGCACACTCGACACGATTCAGGCGGGTGTTGCAACAAATACGCCTGATTTGCTCACGGGATGGGTAGTGTTGCATCCAATGCGTAAGCAAGTGCCAATGTTTGGTGAGTTACAATTTAAAAACTACCGTTGGCCTATTTTGACCGAGCAGGAACTTTTTACCCAAGCAGGTGCAGCTAAATTTAAAGGCGATATCAAGCGTTTAGATATTGATGTCAATACGGATTTGAGCGGTAAACACATCCCTAAAGGTCAATATACAGGTCTGATGTATACCGATTTAGTTCATCAACTGAATATCAGTAATTTAAATGCACAACTTATGCAAGGTGCTGCCAATGTAGCGGGCATTGTCAGTTGGGATAAAAAAGTCAATTGGGATTTAACAGGACGTCTGGATAAAATTAATCCTAAAGATCCACTAATTCCTCAAGTGGTCAAAGACTTTTTACCGCCAAGTTTAGATGCCAATTTAGCATCTAAAGGTCATTTGGAAAAAGGCACACACTTAACTGCACAAGTCGATTTTGACCAATATGAAACTTGGAATTTAAAACTCGATCAAAAACCTGCGCAGGGCAAAGCGGCAAATCCGATGTTGCTTGATGTGCGCTGGAACAACATAGACCGTGCTGTGCCGTATGTGGGTTGGTTGAAAAGTGAATCGGGTGATGTGCAATTGGCCTTGGTAGAAGGTCAGCAAGATATTTTTGTGGCGAGTAAAGTCAGCACACATGAAAAAACCATGTTACCTGCGGGCATGTACCAAGCCAAATTGAATTTAAAGAATAATCGTTTAAATATTCCTAATTTTAAATTTGATACTGCAGATAGTCATTTGGCAGGCAGCGCCGTCATTGATTTACCAACTGATAAACGTCAGTTGAAATGGAATGCGGTATTGGCTGCGAAAAACTTTAATCCGCAAAGTATCAGCACCGCAGCACCTGTTAATGTGTTAAATGGGCAGTTTAAAGCCAATGGTTTTGCATTGCCGAATCAGCAAATTATTCATTTGAAAGATATTAATTTGACAGGGCGTTTGGTCAATCAAAATGAAAACGTACATTTAACTGGGCAAAGCACCATCGCTTTATTGTTCCATGATGTGAAAGCTGGTGGTGGCTTTAAAAGTTTTGCCGTGAATTATGATGGTGGGTTAAATGCCAGTGCCATTCAAGGCAGTGAAGGACATTTAAAACTAAAATTATCGGGTACGCCGGAACTAATTAAAATTAGCGACTTACGCCATAATGGTGTTGCAGGGCAAATTGTGGCGGATGGTTTGCTGCATTTGAATCAGGGGGTGAGCTGGAATTTAAACGCTTCTTTAATTCGCTTTAAGCCGCACTATTTTGTGTCCAGTGTACGTGGTGAATTATCGGGCAATATTCGCACTCAAGGTATTTGGTCAGACACTCAAAAACGGATCAACATTGAACGTCTGAATTTGGCAGGCATGCTCAATAATAAACCTGTACGTGGTACGGGGAATTTAGCCATGTTGATTGATGCTAATCAAAAAGGCTTTTTACCACAACAGTTTGAAGCCAATAATCTATTTTTGTCTTATGCCAAAAATCAGTTACAAGCAACGGGGAATGCACAAAATCTGCGTATTAAAGTCAATGCGCCTGCTTTATACGAAATCTATTCAGGTTTACGTGGACGTGCGTATGGCTATATCAATGTGCAGTCGCAGCCACGCTTACAAGCCACTGCCAATTTCGCTGTTGATCAGTTCAGTGTAAATAATATTTTCAGCGTGCGTAAATTGCGCCTACAAGGTGAATTGCCAACCTCTGAAAATACGCCAACGCTGATGACGGCATCCATGGAAAATTTACGCAGTGGCAACCGTGGCATCGAGCAAGGGCAGATTTCTTTAGCAGGTACACGTCAGGCACATATTTTAAAACTAGAAGCCGAAAATAAGCTGAGTAAGTTTTATGTACAATTGGCGGGTGGTTTAAATGCACAAAATGATTGGATGGGACAAATTCAGAAAGGAGATTTTGACTCCTTAAGAACCCACTTGGCACAGCGCCAAAACGCAGCCGTGATTTATCAACATAGAACCAGTGAGTTGTATGTTGGTGCGCATTGTTGGATGAGTCAGCAAAGCCAATTGTGTTTTGATCAACCTATTCGTGTGAGTAAAACCAAAGCCAATGCATCATTTGTGACTCAAAACTTAGACTTAAATGACTTTTCTGCATTTATGCCTGAAGGTTTGGCGATTACAGGCAAGGTTAATGGGTATGCCAAAGCGGCGTGGGCAAAAGGACAGAAGCCAAAAATTGATGCACATTTGGTCACGCGTGATGGCGTCATTGGACTTGCTGCGGACGATCCACAAGATATAGGCTCAACCTTGCGCTATGAACAAGTGGCTGTGGTCGCAAAAAGCATTGCCGAAGGCTTGAAATTACGCATAGATGTGAAAACACCTGAAATTGGTACAGGTTATGCCAATGTGCTGATTGATCCTTACACTAAAAACATGCCAATGCGCGGTGAAATTGCCTTTGATCAGGTACAACTTAAAGTTTTTAAACCGTTTATTGCCGATGTGCGCTCAATGGCAGGCATTTTGTCCTTTGCTGGCAAGATCAATGGGACTTTAACTTCACCATTGCTCACAGGTGAAATGCGCCTGAAAGATGGTGCGATCAGCATGATTTCGTTACCTGTAAATCTGACCAATGTGCAGGTCTATTCCTCTATCCGCCAAGATCAAGCCAGCATTAATGGCGCATTTAACAGCGGTGGTGGTGTAGGGCGTTTAACGGGCAGTGTGGATTGGAAAAATGATCCGCGTATTCAGTTAAATTTAAACGGTAAAGACTTATTAATTCGTCAAGCACCGCTAATTACTGCAATGATTACGCCAGATGTATCCTTAGATGTTTTACCTTTCCAGAAAAAACTGAGTTTAAAAGGACGTGTAGATGTACCTCGGGCTTTAATTTCTATGCCTGAAGTGTCTGCACCTGTGGTTAACGTGTCTTCGGATGTGCGTGTGGTACATGAAGGACAAGATCAACTGGCATTATTACGTTCAGCTCGTCCATGGGATATTCGTGCCGATCTTGAATTGAATTTGGGTGATCGGGTCATTTTCCAAGGTTTTAATAGCCGTATTCCACTGATTGGACGTTTGTATTTATCTCAACGTGGTTTAGAAACTGCGATGCGTGCCAATGGTGCGATTGGGGTCAGCCAGCGTGTGAAAATTGAAGCCTATGGACAAAGTCTGGATTTGAACCGTGCCATTGCGCGTTTTAATGGCCCAATTTCTAACCCAACTTTAGATATGGATGCCAATAAAAATGTACAGGGCAGCATGGTCGGCTTTAGAGTTACAGGCACAGCCAGCAGTCCGAACATTCAAGTGTATAACGATGCAGGCTTATCTGAACAAGAAGCATTAAATGCTTTGATTACAGGTCGTATCAATGAAGGTACCAGTGGTTTGAGTCAGACCGAAAGCTTTAAGTCAGACGTCAACAATACTATTGCAGCGGCAGGTATTAGTATGGGATTGGGTGGTACACGTGCCTTGACCAATCAAATTGGACGTACATTCGGTTTAAGTGGTTTGGCACTTGATGCCCAAGGTACAGGCGATGATACCCAAGTCAGTTTGACGGGTTATATCACCCCAGACTTGTTTATTCGTTATGGCGTGGGGGTTTTCACACCTGTCAATAAGTTGACTTTGCGTTATCAAATGAATAAACGACTGTATTTGGAAGCTAGTCAAGCTTTAGAACGCGCCGTGGATATTTTCTATAACTGGCGCTTCTAACGGCAACTTCACTTAAAAATGCGTTCAATCAGAGCGCATTTTTTAAGCTTGTACATGGATAGTTTCGTATTTATGCAAACTTTTGATTATCATAAGCACAACAGGAGAGCTTCAATGAAAAAGATTTTGGTGGTGACTGCAGTGCTTGCATTAATGGGCTGTGCAGAAAAGAAACCCTTAACCCCTGAAGAACAATGGCAAGGCTATTGCCGAAGTGTTGGCAATGCTGCGCGTACCATCATGCTAGATCGTCAAAATGCGATTGAAAAAGAACGTGCGATTGAGCATGCCAATAAAATTGAAGATGACATTACTCGTAATTTTATTTTAGAGATTATTGAGCAAGTCTATGCATTGCCACTTGAAGAAATTAATGGTGATGTTGATGCGGCACGTGAAAAAGTCCGTACGCAATTTACTGAAAAATGTATCGCGACACCGCATGATAAAATGCCTGATTACAAGCCGTTCTAAAAGAACGGTTTTTTTATGAATTAAAATTGAAATATGTTTTGTACTTCTACTATCTTTTATCAAAAAATAGCCTAAGTGAATCAAACGTCTAAAACTAAAATAACCCCAGTTACGGATAAGCCAAAGATTTAATCACATGAATTTTAGGCTTATTCTTTTGGCAAAGTTGATACGCACATAGTGAAGAAAATACGCCTGCTAAAAAACCAGCAATCGAACGA
>NZ_VPBQ01000025.1:0-25788 GCF_013418635.1 Acinetobacter sp. YH12131 | reverse complement strand
TCAACAATACAAAAAATTTCTGTAAAATCGTACATGGTAGTTAGAGCCTTTGGGTTGTGTCGTAACTTTCTAAATGGCTCTAACTACCTTTTTTTCAAGGGCTTTTCTTATCCGTAATTCGGGTTAATATAGTTTGAACTTTTGATTCAATTTTCATAATAAAACTCAAATAGGATAATTTTAAATGGATTTAAAAACGTTTGAGTTACTTGCCCGCTATAATCTTTGGGCAACTCAAAAACTAAATCAGACTTTGCTATTGGTTTCAGATGATGATTTTTTCTTGGATCAGGGCTTATATTTTAAAAGTATTTTTGGCACTCTGAATCACTTGTTGGTCGGTGAGCATCATTTGTGGTTTCCACGTTTTGCTTTGCACCACTCACCAACTTTGCCATTAGATAGTATTGTGGAAACCAACAGAACACAGCTTGTTGAGCAACTTGAAAAGAAGGCTGAAAACTGGATTTATTTTTTAAATCAGGTGGATGAGAATGTTTTTCATCAAGAGCTGCACTATAAAACATCAACTGGCGTGGAGATGCACTTACCCTATGCTGCAACCCTAATGCATGTGTTCAATCATGCAACTCATCATCGTGGGCAAATTACCGCGGCTTTAACCGCAATGGGATATGTCTGTCCTGAGCTTGATTTAATTTATATGTTGCTAGAAGACAAGGCTAAGAAGCGAATTGAATGAAACGACTAGAAATTTTATGTCTAGTGATTTTAATTTTTCTGATTTTATATCTGATTCAGTGGGTATTTCATGGTTTTCCAACAGCACATTAAAAGTAATTTTAATTGATGTGTAGATTCGAGTACTTACTTTCTGAAGTAAACACCAAAAGAGCGCATTACGCGCTCTTTTGATTTACATCTGCTTAGAATATTTTAGTAGTCAAAACTAAAATGTTCTGGTGCTAATGCAGTCATGGTTTTAGATGGATTGACCATTGCTTCTGCATGACCTTGGGTACGTGGCAATAAACGCTCAAAGTAGAAATCTGCAACTTTGATTTTGGCTTTATAGAACTCAGGTGTTTCCTGACCATTGCCTTCAGCCAATTTGGTCGAAGCCACAGCCGCTTGTTGCGCCCAGAAATAAGCCATCATGACATAACCAGAGAACATCAAGAAGTCCACTGAAGCACTGGATACGATGTCACGGTCTTTACGAGCTGCCAACATAATGCGCACGGTTAATGCGTTCCATTGAGCACATAGCTTGGTTAAGTCCCATGCAAAACGACGCATGTATTTGTTACGTGCATGTTGACCACAGAATTTCAAAATTTCAGCGGTGTAGTCACGAATCACTTTGCCCTTAGAGCTTAACAACACTTTGCGACCAATCAAGTCGAGCGCCTGAACGCCAGTTGTACCTTCATACAGGGTAGAAATACGTGAATCACGTACAATTTGCTCCATGCCCCATTCTTTAATATAGCCATGACCGCCGTACACTTGCATGCCGTGGTTGGCAGCTTCATAACCCATTTCAGTTAAGAAGCCTTTTAAGATTGGGGTATAGAAACCTAAATGGTCATCATGCGCTTCAAAAGCTGCAGTATCACCACGCATTAAAGCGTCGTTCATTTTATCTGCCAATTGTGCAGCATGATAAATCATGGCACGACCACCTTCTGCCACGGCTTTTTGCGTTAAGAGCATACGACGTACATCGGCGTGGTGAATGATTGCATCAGCTACTTTTTCAGGGTCTTTTTTACCTGAAAGCGCACGCATTGACATACGTTCTTTGGCATACGGTAATGCACCTTGGAATGCCAATTCTGCATGGCAAATCCCCTGAATTGCTGTACCAATACGTGCAGTATTCATAAAGGTAAACATGGCATGTAAGCCTTTGTTTGGTTCACCAATCAAATAACCCACGGCATTGTCAAAGTTTAGGACTGCAGTTGCAGACGCGCGAATCCCCATTTTGTGTTCAATAGAGCCACAAGTGACAGGATTGCGCTCACCCACCGTACCTTCTGCTGTTGGCAAGAATTTCGGTACGATAAATAATGAAATACCTTTTGTGCCTGCAGGCGCATCTGGGAGGCGTGCTAACACAATATGAATGATGTTTTCAGTCAGGTCATGTTCGCCTGCAGAAATAAAGATTTTGGTACCTGAAATCGCATACGTACCATCGGCTTGTGGTTCTGCTTTGGTTTTTACCTGACCTAAGTCGGTACCACATTGTGGTTCAGTCAAACACATGGTGCCTGACCAAGTACCTGCAACCAAGTGCGGTAAATAGGTATCTTTTTGCGCGTCTGTACCAAATTGCATAATGGTGTTGATACAACCCACGCTTAAACCTGGATACATTTGGAATGACCAGTTTGCTGTACCCATCATTTCAGATTTGATGAGGTTTAGCGACATTGGCAGGTTTTGACCGCCGTATTGTTCAGGGTAAGACAGACCTTGCCAGCCACCTTGCACAAATTGGTCATAGGCTTCTTTAAAGCCTTTCGGTGTGGTCACATTGCCATTTTCAAAATGACAGCCTTCTTCATCGCCTGATTGATTGAGTGGAGAAAGTACATTTTCACAGAAATCTGCTGCACCTTCCAAAATCATATCGACTGTATCTGCGTCCGCAAGTTCACCGTTAGAAAGATTTTTGTAATGGGTCGGGTAATCAAGCACTTCGTTCATTAAGAAACGAATATCGTGTAATGGGGCTTTATATGCTGGCATAGTCTTAATCCTAATTTAGAAATAGTTTTGGATTATCTGTATCGATATGTTGATTATTCACACTCATGATCAAAAAACATTGATAAGAATAGCGAATAAAAATGTCAGAAATGCGAATACTGAAAATTATTCACCTTACAAAAACGAATGAAGTGTTATGTTACAATGTATCATAATCTGTACGTTTGAACAGACCAATCTATAATGAATATAAGGTGTTTAGCAATGAAGATACAATTAAAATATTTATCTTTATGTCTTTTTAGTTTAGCTGCTACAGGTTGTTCGCAGCATGTCATTAAGACCAATTCCAATCAGACGGTAAGTATAGAACAAAAGGCAATTACGGGGTTAAATGCCATCTTTGAAACACCTAGTTATGATTTTCAGGGCAAATTACGGGTACAGAGCAATTTAGTTGAAGCAACACCAAAAGTAACGGATATTGCTCCTACCACACTTGATCCTGTACTTAAAAAGCAATTAGATCAGTATTTAAAACAGCAAAAAGTCCGTTTAAGTACACAAGAAAAACAAAACTTATATACGGCAATGGCTAAGGAACAAAACTCTGCTTCCTATGCTGCAGGGGCAATCGAAAAATCGAGTCCTTTTAATTTTCTGTTGAATGTATTGAATGATACTGAGTTTAGCTACGATGGCTCGGTGCATTATCGGCAAAAAATTGCTGCTTTGAATGTGGCAGCACGCTATGAAAAACCGACACTTTTGGTGCAAATGAAAGTACCGATGGTGGTCGATTTTAATGAATATAAGTTCTATACCAACTATTTTTCTTTGTTGCCTTATTTGGTGAATAAAGACAGTCAAAATGACTTTGCCTATATCGACTTTTCTAAATACAAAGCCGATTTTGAGCGGATTAAAGTGGCACAATTTGCCGAATACTTAAAAGCCATGAATGCGGTGCCGTATGTATTGGCAGATTCTAAACATATTCAAAAGTTATCTTTAACTGCACAAGACCGTCAGCAAAAAATTAGTGAAAAAATTCGTTTGAACAGTAGTTTGGAAGATATGTTGCTGCAGCTTGCCATGTTTGATCAGGTCAATGCACCGTATTTGCAACAGACTGTATTGGGGCAGGCGACCACAACCGAAGATGCTGCTGAACAAGCTGAAATTACGCAAGATACATCGGCCAAAGAAAGTGTTGAAGACTACTTGAAACACAATGAAACTGCTGAAGATTATGGCATGAGCCAAGAGGCTTTTGTGGCGTATCAAGCCACCCTTGCTTTACGTGATTTGGTCAGTCAGAAATTTTATGCAACTGAAACGACAGTGAGTAATGTGGCAGATTATTCAGCAGATGCCAGTGAAGATGCCATGATCGCAGCTGAACAAGCCGTTAAAGCGGCTGCTGAGCAGGCAGAAGATTCAGCAAGCACCGCAAGTATGCTAAGCGAACAAGACTGTCAGCGTTTGATCGAAACAGCAAAAACAGCCAAAGTTGGAGATTTAACCTACTGTGCTTATGCCTATGAATTAGAAGCATTTAGCCCAAGTCGTGCTGAGCAGGCACAATCGGTTTTAGATGAGCACTTTGCTTCACCGCAAGAAAAGCTAGCTAAAGTTTTTGAACCATACCGTTCGGAACAATTGGTCGATGCCGCCGCTTTTGCAGCTTTGTGGCAAAAACATCAGGCTGAAATTCAGCAGATTATGAACGCTACACCTAAAGATAAAAAAACACCGATTCAAATTGATGTGGCTTTAGATGATCAGGGGCGTGCTGCAAAAATTGATTATGCGTTGCAATTTAAACGCGAAAATTACGGCACAATTCATGTGTATAACGATGTCAGCATTGCGAATTATGGGCAAGCCAGCAAAATTGACCGTAGTGCGCTGCGTCAAGCCAAATCCATTCAAGAGGTCAGCAAAGACTCAATTTTAGAAAAATGGGTGACAAATTTAGGGCGGACTTTGGAGCAGGAAACTGCAGAAAATAAAGATAAGACCACTGTAAAACCTGCCTTAAGTTATGATGAAGAATTGGCGCAGTTGGCGCAAAAAACCTATCAACAAACAGAATCTTTTAGTCAGACTTATCAGACTTTATTTTTAGTGCACATGGCAGCAGAGCAAAGTATGTGGGTAAAAAATCTTAGTCCACAAACCTTGCAGGAAATGGCAGAAGTGTATGCCTATTGGTTCAGTGATGAGCGCTACTATGACCCGAAAGGTGCCGCGCTAAAACGGATTGAAGCCTTACAAGCCAAGCATCATTTAGAAGAAGATGAGCAATTCAATAATGCAATTGGTCGTCGTATCAATAATTTGACTGAAGATGCAGTCGATGAAAATAAAGTCGCACTTGAATGGCGTAAGCTGAAACAGCAATACAAGCAACCACAACAGATATTTGCTCAGCAATATTTAAAAGCCTATGAAGCAGCTTATGATTGGGATGTGCCAGACTTGGAAAATTTAAAGAAAACGGCAGATATTTTAGGGCAGACGTATGTTGATCGTCAGCAGGGCAAATTGAGCCAAAATTCAATTCGTACTTTAACTGAAGATCAGGCTGAACAGATTGATTATGAGTTATATATGGATGTGTATGAAGATATGCAGAAATTTGTAAAATAAACCGTGGGTGAAAATGGGCAATCAGCGTTCAACAATATTGCCCAGTTTAAATAAAAAAATAGCCCTTTGCTGCTCAAGGGCTATTTTTATTTGGTGATGATTTAGAGGAAATCTTTTAATTCAGGTTTCACGCCATTCCAAATATAAAAAGATTCAATCGCCTGTCCGACCAGCATGCCAAAACCTTCCGAAGTCGGTACGCCACGCGCTTTGGCTTGTTCTAAAAAGCTCGAAGGTTTGCCATAAGCCATTTCATAAGCAAAATTAAACTGCAAACACTCAGGCAAGGTGAGGGCATCTCCCGTTAAGCTGGCAGACGTCGCATTAATGGCTAAATCAAATTGACCTGTTAAATCGGTAAGTGCCATGGCTTGTAATTCTGCTTGCGGTACGGCAGCTTGTAGGTCAGCAACCAGTTGTTCAGCACGGGCAAGGGTGCGGTTGGCAATCACAATTTTTTTTGCGCCTGCTTGTACCAACGGATAAATTACCCCGCGGGTTGCACCACCAGCGCCAATAATCAAAATATCACTGTGCTCTAAATTCCAGCCCAAAGCACGAATGGCATCAACCAAACCCTGACCATCGGTATTGTCGCCATGCAAAACACCATCTTGCATCCACAAGGTATTGACTGCTTTGGCAATTTTGGCACGTTCGGTTAATACGCCACATTGGGCAAATGCTTGCTCTTTAAAAGGCACGGTTACATTCATGCCTACACCGCCCTGATTAAAAAAGTCTGCAACACTGTCTCTAAAACCATCAAGAGGGGCAAGGCGTTTGCTGTATTGCAGGTCAATGCCTGTTTTTTCTGCAAAGGCATGATGCAGTTCAGGAGAACGTGATTGTTCAATTGGGTTGCCAATCACGGCAAATTGTTTGCGCATTTGCCAAAATCCATGTGCTGAAATGTGCATCAATATACGTCAAATTCAGCGCGGACTAAAGCCTATGGCGGTATAAAACGGTGGGAGTCTTTGGACTTAAGGATTACAAATCTCTAAAACGGTTTCTAATACCAAAATAGTGGCAATCACGAACATGGCAATGCCCGCTAAAATGCTGCTACTAAGGGCTAAGCCATCTGAAAGATGACTTTCAAAAATAAAGGTCATGCAAATTGAGCCAAGTAACATGGCAAAGGTTGCCCAAAATAAAAAGATTTTGTGTTTGAACAGCGGGCTAAACATGCGGATCTCCTGACAGATGTGGCGCAGTGTGACATAAGGCTTTGACAGTTTGATGAATTCGCCTTTGACTCATGGTTTGATGTATGGATAGTTAAATCCTATTTGTGCATGGTCGAATAGGGTGCGCGGTCACATCATCTATTAAAATCCATCCGCACTATCATGACAGTTAATTCATGCTGTGCATATTTATTGATTTGAAAATAAGCAATAAAGTTTGTAAGTAAAAAAGCGATTCGTGGAAGAATCGCTTTTTTGAACCTTGAATGTGATCTTTTTTACACTGCGATGTACGCAAGGTTTCACCAGTCGCGAGCTTTAACTCGTCTTGAGATTTAACCAATCGCGTGGTTTTAAGTAATAGTCGGTGAGTTTTTTCTCTGCGGAATCTTCTGCCCATTCAGGACGGTACGACCATCCCGCCAAGTTTGGTAAGCTGACTAAAATGGACTCAATCCGTCCGCCTGTCTGCAAGCCAAATAAAGTGCCGCGGTCGTAAACTAGATTGTATTCCACATAGCGTCCACGACGGTAAAGCTGGAACTCACGTTGTGCTTCGGTATAGGCTTTGTCACGATTACGCTCAAAAATAGGCAGAATTGCAGCCAAATAACCATTACCCACCGCCTGAATATAGTTGAAACAGGTGTCAAAGTCCCATTGATTCAGATCATCAAAAAATAAACCACCCACGCCACGCTGTTCATCGCGGTGCTTTAAATAAAAATAGTCATCACACCATTGTTTATGTTCTGCATAGACTTGATTGCCAAAAGGGGCACATAAGTCATGTGCTGTTTGGTGCCATGCCACTACATCTTCATCATTTGGATAAAATGGTGTCAGGTCAAAACCACCACCAAACCACCAAATTGGCGGCTGTCCTTCAGGTTCAGCGACAAATAAACGCACATTGGCATGTGAGGTGGGTACATTTGGGTTTTTCGGGTGAATCACCAATGACACGCCCATCGCCTGCGCAGGTGCGCCTGCAATATTTGGATGACGTTCAGTTGCAGAAGCAGGCAGTTTGGAAATATTGATGTGCGAAAACATCACTCCGCCTTTTTCAATGACCGTACCGTTTTGTAAGACGCGGGAACGACCACCGCCACCTTCATGACGTTGCCAGTCATCAATTTCAAACTGTGCGCTTCCACCACCTGCCTGTTCTTGTTGTTCTAAAGCCGCACAAATTCGCGCCTGCAAATCGAGAAGAAATTCACGTACACGTTGAATATCCGCGTGAGTAGGATGCGACATGGCCACCTCAGCATAAAAATAAAATGGCTTACATCAAAACATAAAACTGTCTAAAAATTAAGGGGTTTATCCAGTTTGCTGCAAATCGCTCATGCAATTGCGCAAGGTGCTTTGTATTTCAGCATGTATTCCGAGCAAAAGACTAGGTTGATTTCCATGCACAAGCTCAGCACAATAGTTTTTACAATCTAAATTTTAGTCAGCAGCAATTAACTGAATGGGGCAGAGTGGATGACACAGCAGGCAAATTCTTTAATTCAAAAATACAATGTGCCTGGACCACGTTATACCAGTTATCCAACCGTACCTTATTGGGATGATGCTACCTTTTCTGCCGAGGCGTGGCAGCAAACGCTGAAGCGTTCGTTTGATGAATCTAATGCCAGCGAAGGCATCAGTCTGTATATTCATTTGCCATTTTGCGAAAGCCTATGCACTTTTTGTGGCTGTCATAAACGCGTCACCAAACGCCATGAAGTCGAGCAACCGTACATTCAGGCGTTATTAAAAGAATGGGACTTATATTGTCAGTTGCTCGAAAGCACTCCCATCATTAAAGAAATTCATTTGGGCGGTGGCACACCAACTTTCTTTTCTGTCGAACATTTGACGCAGCTTATTCAAGGCATTTTGGCAAAAGCCAAAGTGGCAGAACAGCACGAATTTAGTTTTGAAGGTCATCCCAATAACACCACCCGTGAACATTTACAGGCTTTATATGACTTGGGTTTTCGTCGGGTTAGTTATGGCGTGCAGGATTATAATGAAAAAGTGCAGCGCGCCATTCATCGGATGCAGCCTTTTGAGCATGTGCAACGTGTGACCGAGTGGGCGCGTGAAATTGGCTATGATTCTATTTCACATGATTTGGTTTTTGGTTTGCCCTTTCAAAATCTAGACGATGTACTGAATACCATTGAGCAGACCCAACGTTTAATGCCAGACCGTTTGGCATTTTACAGTTATGCGCATGTGCCATGGATTAAAGGCAATGGGCAGCGTGGCTTTAAAGATGAAGATGTGCCTAAAGATGAATTAAAACGTCAGTGCTATGAAGAAGGCAAACAGCGTCTTTTGGCCTATGGTTATCATGAAATTGGGATGGATCACTTTGCCTTAGAACGTGATGGCATGTATCAGTCGTTTAAAAATGGTACCTTGCATCGTAATTTTATGGGCTATACCGCATCTAAAACGCAGCTTATGATTGGCTTGGGTGCTTCATCTATTAGCGACAGTTGGTATAGCTTTGCGCAAAATGAAAAAAGCATTGAAGATTATTATGCCCGTTTAGCCTGCAATGAAATTCCTGTGTTTAAAGGGCATGTGCTGGATCGGGAAGATTTGGTAATACGTCAGCATATTTTAAATTTAATGTGCAGCTTTGAAACGTCGTGGGCCAGTCCAGAATTGGCATTTCCTGAAATTGAGCAAGTGCTGCAACAGTTACAGGAAATGCAGGAAGATGAATTACTGCTCATTCAAGATCAGCACATTCAGATTTTGGAAAAAGGTAAACCTTTTGTGCGCAATATTTGTATGGCCTTTGATTTGCGTTTAAAACGCCGTATGCCGAATAATCGTATTTTTTCGATGACGATTTAAGTAAGTTGAGTAGAAATTATTTAATTCAAAAATTAAAAGGTGACTCAGAAGTCACCTTTATCATACATGTGCGCCATGCGTTCGTGTTTGGTTTGCAAATATTCTTCATTGAATGGATTTAGACCCACAGTTAAAGGCACACGGTCTACCACCGTAATCCCTTGTTCCTGTAATGCTTGAATTTTCAAAGGGTTGTTGGTGATTAAGCGCACAGCTTTAACCTGCAAATGATCTAGCATAATGCTGCACATATCATAGCGACGTGCATCGGCAGGTAAATTCAGCATTAAATTGGCATCCACCGTGTCATGTCCTTGATCTTGCAGGGCATAAGCACGAATTTTATTGGTCAAGCCAATCCCGCGACCTTCTTGGCGTAAATATAAAATCACACCTTGTCCTGCGTCATTAATCAGACGTTGAGTGGCTTGAAGCTGTGGGCCACAGTCGCATTTTAAAGACGCGAAAGCATCGCCAGTTAAACATTCTGAGTGAATCCGTACCAGAACGGGCTGGGTTGGCGCAGTGTCCAAACCTTTGGATAATGCCACGTGTTCTTCGCCAGTTTCAGGATCTTGAAATACCGTAATGTTGAATTCACCAAATGCGGTCGGTAATCGTGAGGTTGCGACAAACTTAATCGGCACTGTTTAACTCGTGAAATAGTCGATAAATTGTTTAAAGTATAGCGTAATGCTCAGACATTAGTAGAATAGCGAACACGAATTTATACAGAAGATTTTCTTTTTTGTATAAAGCGCACGATAATGGTTGATAAATAGTTAGATTATTCAGGATAATCTACCCACCCAACGTGTGCCCAACTGAAATCACTGCTCAAAACTACATCGCTAGAAATGTGGCTGATTGAAGGTAATACCATTCGGTTATATGATCGAGTAATTCCCATTGACCTCGCTTAGGATTTGCCAGGCTTTAGAAGGCTTTGCCACATATGCTGTATACAGAAATTCCAACTCAACGCCCTGTAACACCATTGCTCGATGAGATTGACCATCCGCAGCAATTACGTTTACTCGCGCAAAGCCAGCTTCCACAGGTGGCAGATGAGTTACGTCAATTCATTTTGTATGCCGCAGGTCAAAGTGGAGGACACTTTGGCGCAAACTTAGGCGTGATCGAACTGACCGTTGCGCTGCATTATTGCTTTAATACCCCACACGATCGCTTAATTTGGGATGTCGGTCATCAGGCTTATCCGCATAAAGCCCTAACAGGACGCCGCGAGCAACTCACCACCATTCGCGCCAAAGATGGTTTGGCTGCATTCCCTGCGCGTGAAGAATCTATTTTTGATACCTTTGGCGTTGGTCACTCCTCAACAGCAATTTCTGCAGGATTGGGGATGGCGTTGGCACGACGTTATCAACAAAACCCGTGTGAAGTTGTTGCCATTATTGGCGATGGTGCCATGACGGCAGGTATGGCTTTTGAAGCCATGAATGATGCAGTGGCCCACCAAGCCGATATGATGGTGGTGCTGAATGACAACGATATGTCAATTTCATGTAGCACAGGCGGCTTTGCCAAACATCTTGCTGCCATTTGGGAGCGTGGTGAATCGGTTTATGTCAGTGAAACAGGTGAGGCTTACGTGCAGCCGCATCCAAAATGGACATACAACTCACGTTTGCACTGTGCTGCTACTGAAGCTGCAGACAACTTATTTAAAGCGATTGGGTTTGATTATTTCGGCCCTTTCGATGGACATGATGTTGAACAACTCACACACGTGTTTAATGCGCTGAAAAAACGTAAAGGCCCACGTTTAATTCACGTTTATACCAAAAAAGGCAAAGGCTTTGCGCCTGCAGAAGCCGATCAAATTAAATATCACGCCATTGGTAAAATTCATGCCAAAGCTGCACCAGTTACCGCACCTAAATATTCTGATGTATTTGGGCAGTGGTTATGTGATCAGGCAGAACAAGATTCGCGTTTATTGGCAATTACGCCAGCCATGTGCGAAGGTTCGGGCATGGTGCAATTTGCCAAACAATTTCCTGAACGCTATTTTGACGTCGCGATTGCCGAACAGCATGCCGTGACTTTGGCTGCGGGCATGGCCTGCGAAGGTTTAAAGCCTGTGGTGGCGATTTACTCTACCTTCTTGCAGCGCGGTTATGACCAACTGATTCATGATGTCGCTTTGCAAAACTTAGATGTCACTTTTGGCATCGATCGTGCAGGTTTGGTGGGTGAAGATGGCCCGACCCATGCAGGTGCTTACGACTATGCCTATATGCGTACCGTACCGAATATCGTCATTATGGCACCAAAAGACGAAAATGAATGTCGTCAAATGCTGCACACGGCTTATTTATATAACGGCCCTGCAGCAGTGCGTTATCCACGCGGGCATGGTTTGGGTGTCGAAATTCAGCAGCAAATGACAGCAATTCCATTGGGACAAGCTGAAATTGTGGCGCAGTTCAATCCACAATATGATGACTATATTTCAGTGCTGGCTTTTGGTAGCCGTGTGCAAGCTGCAGTTGAAGCGGCTGAAGCGTTTGCTCAGCAGCACGATGTCGCAGTACGTGTGGTGAATATGCGTTTTGTGAAGCCATTGGATGAAAAGCTGTTAGCTGAGATTGCAGACAGCACTGCATTATTCGTCACTGTAGAAGAGCATGCGATTATGGGTGGTGCAGGCAGTGCCGTGAGTGAATACTTGGCGAAGGCCCAGATTGTCAAACCGATTATTCATTTAGGTTTAGAAGATAGCTTTATGCAACAAGCGACACATGGTCAAATGCTGCAACAGGCAGGTTTAGATGCACAAGGCATTGAAAAATCAATGCAAAATGCTTGGCAAAAACTGCATCAATCTATATTGAATTAATTTTTAGCAACACTTCTTCCCCAAAAGCCTCAATATTTGCTAAAATATTGGGGCTTTCATGCATTATTCTTTATCAATCTCTTCAAATTTGTAGTGGGTGTTCAATGGAACCTATGGTGGTGATGGCTGCGCGTGCGGCTCAAACAGTTGGTCAAGAGCTTTTAAAAGCGCATCAGAATCGTCATAAACTCGATCTACAAGTCGAAGAAAAAGGCATTGATGGTCCTGTAACGCGCGTAGATCGTTACCTCGAGCAATTGACCATTGATACATTACGCAAAAGTTATAAAAATCACAGCTTCCTGGGCGAAGAATTTGGCATGCAGGAAGGCAAAGGTCACGATGCCGACTGGTGTTGGGTGATTGATCCTTTAGATGGCACGCTAAACTTTGTTCACGGTTTCCCTCATTTCTGTATTTCGATTGCAGTGCAACACAAAGGTGTGACACAGCACGGTGTTATTTACGATCCTGTAAAAGATGAGTTGTTCTCTGCGAGCCGTGGCCGTGGTGCGATGATGAATCAACGTCGTATTCGTGTAAATGTAAAAGACAGTTTAGACAACACCTTCTTGGCAGTGGGTCATGCTTATCGTGCTAAGCGCGATGGCGAAATTGTTTCTTATGCCAAAAACCATTTTGAAAGTTTATTGAATGTGACAGAAGCAGGCGCTCAATACCGCCGTGCAGGTTCTGCTGCATTAGACTTGGCTTATGTGGCTGCAGGTCGTTTAGATGGTTATTTTGAACTTGGCTTAAAACCGTGGGATATTGCTGCGGGTGAGTTAATTGTGAAAGAAGCGGGCGGTACTGTGGTCGATGCACGTGGTGGCAGCGACTCTATGGAAAATGGGCAAGTTTTGGCATGTTCAATGAAAATGTTAAAACCACTTATGAAAGCGGTTGTGCCTGCTTGGGGCGAAGCAGCGAAATAATCAGCTGATCATATTTATACTTAAATAAGACACTTAGCAAAGCTCTCATCCTGAGGGCTTTTCTTTTACCTAACGGTCTAAAACTGCTGGTTTTAAATCTGTTGTTATCGTCCATATACTAGCCATAAAAGCAGAATCTATCACTGTTTACACAAAAAACAGCAAAAGTCGATTAAATAAGGTGACTTTTAAAATAATCCTGCTATAATCCGCGCACGCACTTAATTTCTGTTCATTACCTGAACATTTCTCTTCTAATCATTGTGTATGCGCGTGCGGTCCAAAGAGAGGACGATATCTCGCGCCCCAATCGCTAAAGCGATTCCTTCAGGTTAAGCCGTAATCATGCGTGCGTTATATCACATCGTCGTTACTCGGATCGCCGCTGAATCTTAAATTGTCAGCGATAATTGCTGTACCGCTTTTTGCCGATGTCCATCTGACTTTATTTAATGGAGCACCCATTTTCAGGGTGAAAATCTCTATGAGCAAAACTTTTGCTGATTTTTCTTTACATGAATCTTTACAACAAGCTTTAGAAGGCTTGAACTTTACTACGCCGACTCCTGTTCAAGAACAATCGATCCCAGCGGCACTTGAAGGTAAAGACTTATTGGTATCTAGCCAAACAGGTTCTGGTAAAACTGCTGCATTTTTACTCCCAACTTTAAACGCGCTTGCTAATCAAGATACTTTCGTACCATTTAAAGAGCGTATGAAAGCTATTACTCAGCCGTCAATTTTAGTGCTTTGCCCAACACGTGAATTGGCTCAACAAGTTAGCCAAGACGCGATTGCATTTGTACGTCACATGAAAGGTGTACGTATTGCAGCAATCATGGGTGGTATGCCTTTTGGTAAGCAAATCCAACAATTAAAAGGTGCGCAAGTGGTTGTAGCGACTCCAGGTCGTTTACTTGACTTGGTGAACCGTCGTCAAATCAAACTTGATAAAGTTGATGCCTTAATTGTAGACGAAGCTGACCGTATGCTCGATTTAGGCTTCTCTGAAGACCTAGAAGCGATTAGCGATTTAGCTGCTAACCGTAAGCAAACCTTGATGTTCTCTGCAACTTTTGCAAGCCGTATTATCACACTTGCAGAACGCATGATGAATGAGCCTGTACGTATTGCGATTGAAACAGGTCACTCAACGAACATGGACATCACCCAGACTTTACACTGGACTGATGGTTTCGAGCACAAGAAAAAATTATTGTCACACTGGTTATCTGATGAAGGTGTAGATCAAGCGGTTGTATTCGCATCTACTCAAGAAGATACCGATATGTTGGCTGAAGAATTGGCTGAAGCGGGTCACTCGGTTGTTGCACTACACGGTGCAATGCCACAAACCGTTCGTAACCGTCGTTTACGCAGCATTCGCGAAGGCCGTGCAAAAATCTTGGTTGCAACAGACGTTGCAGCACGTGGTTTAGACGTACCAACTATTTCTCACGTGATTAACTTCGGTTTACCAATGAAAAATGAAGACTATGTACACCGTATTGGTCGTACAGGTCGTGCGGGTCGTACTGGTAACGCGATTACTTTGGCAACTTACCGTGAGCGCGGCAAAATCCGTGCGTTGGAAGATTTCTTAGATGCACGTTTAAGCGTTTCTGAAATTGAAGGCTTAGAGCCATCTCCACCTCCAGCACGTTCTGGTCGTGACGGTGGTCGTGGTCGTCGTGATGGCGGTCGCGGTGGTCGTGGCGGTTTTGGTGGCGGTCGTCGTTTTGAAGGCGAAAGCAACTTTAAACGTCGTGAAGGCGGTGATGAACGTCCACGTCGCAGCTTTGATGACAAACCACGTGGTGAACGTCCTGCATTTGGTGAAGATCGTCCGCGTCGTGAGTTCAACTCAGACCGTCCACGCCGTGAAGGTGGTTTCGGTGACCGTCCACAACGTTCATTTGAAGATCGTCCGCGTCGCGAGTTCAACTCAGACCGTCCGCGCCGTGAAGGTGGTTTCGGTGATCGTCCACAGCGTTCATTTGATGACCGTCCACGTCGTGAATTTAATTCAGACCGTCCGCGTCGCGAAGGTGGCTTCAACGATAAGCCGCGTTTTGATGCGAATGATGACAACCGTGGCAACCGCGTAGACTACAAACCACGTCGTGAAGGTAGCTTCGGTGATCGTCCAAAACGTGATTTTGGTGATCGTCGTGAAGGTGGTTTTGGTGACCGTCAACCACGTTCGTTTGATGATCGTCCTAAGCGTTCTTTTGGTGGTGAAGATCGTCCACGTCGCGAGTTCAATTCAGATCGTCCACGCCGTGAAGGTGGTTTTGATCGCCCACGTCGTAAATTTAACGACTAAGATCGCGATAGCAATTTGTATAAAGAAAAACCAGTGCTCAGCACTGGTTTTTTTATGTTAAATATTTTTGTTTTAGATAAATAAAATGTATAATAAGTCACGTTTTTAACTCTATTTGCTGATTATGAACATCAATAGCTTACGATTGCTCATGCAGACGAGAGAGGGAATGATGCCGTATATTGGTTTAGCACTCATCTTATGCAATTTAATGTATTATATTATTTCTTCTTACTTTTAAATTGTTGCTGTCCTAAAAGTGATTTAAATAACAATAATAAGACTGCTTGAACAATACGTGCACAGTTTTTAAAAATTTGCTAGATAACATTTTGCGCTTCAATCCTTTATAGTATGCGTGCTGAAAAAATGCAGGAAGACCCTCAGCTATGAATAATCCAATGCCTCAACATGAGCCGTCATTGATTGAAGTCAATGAACTGAGCTTTAAACGAGGGAAACGTGTCATTTTCGAAAATGTCAGTTTAAAGATTCGCCGTGGTCAAATTACTGCCATTATGGGACCTTCAGGTACTGGTAAAACCACGTTATTACGTTTGATTGGTGGTCAGTTGACTCCCGATCATGGTGATATTTTTCTGGATGGAAAAAATCTTGCGCAAATGTCGCGTCAGGAGTTGTTTGCTGCGCGCGCACGTATGGGCATGTTATTCCAAAGCGGTGCGTTATTTACCGATATGAGCGTATATGAAAACGTCGCGTTTCCATTGCGTGCACATACCCGGTTGCCTGAACATTTAATTGCAGAACTGGTGGCTTTAAAACTTGAAGCAGTCGGTTTGCGTGGCACAGAACAGCTCATGCCTGCAGAACTCTCAGGCGGGATGAACCGTCGCGTGGCATTGGCGCGTGCGATTGCGTTAGACCCTGAATTGATCATGTACGATGAACCATTTGCAGGGCAAGACCCGATTGTAAAAGGTGTGTTGACTCGTTTAATCCGCTCGTTGCGTGAAGCGTTGGATTTAACCACTATTATCGTCTCGCATGATGTTGGTGAAACTTTATCAATTGCCGACTACATTTATATTATCGCGGAAGGCGTGATTCAGGGCGAAGGTACACCTGCAGAATTAAAACAGCATGAATCGGCATTTGTACGTCAGTTCTTAACAGGCGCTGCCGAAGGGCCAGTCGATTATCAATTTAGCCATCGGGCTTATTTAAGTGATGAGGTGCGTTCATGAATGCTATTGCCGCATTAGGTCAACGCGTCATTGAGCGTGTTCGTGGCATTGGTGTCGCCACCCAAATGTTGTTGCAAATTCTATTTTCCATGCCAACTCTGCTTGGGGTGAAGCTGTTCCTATACCAAATGTACCGTGTTGGCGTGATGTCGTTATTGATTATTGCGGTGTCGGGTTTATTTATTGGTTTGGTCTTGGGCTTACAAGGCTACTCCATTTTGGTCAATATCGGTTCAGAAGCCATGTTAGGCACCATGGTGTCTTTGACTTTATTGCGTGAACTGGCACCTGTAGTGGCTGCACTGTTATTTGCAGGACGTGCAGGCTCTGCCTTAACTGCAGAAATTGGTTTGATGAAAGCCACAGAACAATTGGCCAGTATGGAAATGATTGGGGTAGACCCACTCAAGCGTATCGTGTCACCACGTTTATGGGCAGGAATTGTCAGCCTGCCAATGCTCTCCATTATTTTTGCTGCGGTTGGCATTATGGGCGGCAAAATGGTTGGGGTCGATTTTCTAGGTGTCGATGAAGGTTCTTTCTGGAGCGGTATGCAAAGCAGCGTGCAGTTCTATAAAGATATTTTTAATGGCACAATTATTAAAAGTTTTGTTTTTGCATTAATTTGTACTTGGATTGCAGTATATCAAGGCTATGCCTGTGTTCCAACATCGGAAGGCATTGCGACGTCGACCACACGAACCGTGGTGTATTCTTCATTATGTGTTTTAGGTTTTGATTTTGTGTTGACTGCGGTCATGTTCGGAGGTGTTTAATGAAATCACGTACAAGTGAGCTGGCCGTAGGTGTATTTGTCATTTTGACAGGCATTGCATTATTTTTCTTGGCTATGAAAGTCAGTGGATTGGTGGGTACCAATTTGCGCGACAGTTACAATATGACCGCAACTTTTGACAACGTGAATGGTTTAAAACCACGCGCCAAAGTCACTATGAGCGGTGTCACCATTGGTCGCGTCAATGATATTACCCTAGACCCTGTATCGCGTTTGGCTACAGTTGAATTTGAACTGGATGGCAAGTTGACCAGTTTTAATCCTGAACAACTAAAAACAGTGCAAAATTATGCGCTTGAAGAATTGCGTTACAGTGCAGAATACCAAGAAGCAAATCCTCAGCAACAAAAAGAAATGGAACAACAACTGTTGGGTAACATGAAATCCATCACCAGTATTGATGAGGATGCTTACATAATGGTAGCAACCAATGGTCTATTGGGTGAGAAATATCTCAAAGTGGTTCCAGGTGGTGGTTTGAACTTTGTGAAGCGTGGCGAAAGTATTGCCAACACGCAAGGCACCATGGATTTAGAAGATTTAATCAGTAAGTTTATTACTGGCGGTGCAGCGAAAACATCCAACGCAGCGTCAGACGCAGATAAAGACACAGCGACAGCTGAAACAACAGATGCAGAAGTGTCATTTGTTGAGTAATGAAGGAGATTGTCCGTGAAAACACTTTTAAAGCAAACTCTGGCGGTAAGTGTACTTTCAACCATGTTGGCAGGAACTGCATTTGCTGCACCTGCAGAAGCGCCACCAGCTTTTGTGAAAAAAGTTGCCGATAGCTTGATTGCACGTTTAAAAGCAGATCATGCTAAATTGCAGAACAATCCAGCATTGGTCAAAACGATTGTGCGTCAAAACCTTGATCCGTATGTAGATGCGCAAGCATTTACCCGTATTGTGATGGGTACTTATGCGACGAACCAATACAGTTCAGCAGCACAGCGCGCGCAGTTTGAGAAAAACTTCCGTGAAACCTTAATTGAGAACTATGGCACAGCGTTTGCGAAATTTAGCAACCAAAGCTACACCATGCGTCCTTATAAGGCGACCAACAGCAAGAACCCAGTGGTGACCATTGACTTCTTGCATAATGGTGAAAAAATTCCTGTGTCATTCCAATTGGCAGACAAAGGCAGCCAATGGAAAATCCGTAACATTAACGTGTCGGGTATTGATTTAGGTTTGCAATTCCGTAACCAGTTTGCAGCGAACGTGAAGCGTAATGGTGGCAATATTGATAAAGCCATTGCAACCTTTAAGCCAGATGCAGAAGCTGCGGTTGAAAAGAAAAAATAGGTTAGGTGTGGCGTGATTGAATTATCAAATCAGGAATTATGTGTTTCTGGAAAAATAGATTTCAGTAATGTAGAGCAATATTACCAAAAAGGTCTGCAGTTGATTCGTCAGCAGCAGTTGCCTCTGGTGGTCAATTTGGCGCAGCTGGAACACGGAAGCACTTTGGCTTTGGCCGTTTTGGTGCAATGGTTGCGTCAGACGCCTGAAGCCAAGGGCTTAAAGTTTAAAGCGGTTCCTGAAAAAATGATGAAGATCATTCAAGCCTGTCATTTGCAAGATGATTTGCAGCTAATCGTCTAAAACTGAAAAAACCATCAAAAAAGCACCTTCTTGTAAGGTGCTTTTTTATTGCGTTTAGTTTCCCGCTTTATTCGTAAGCATCCAGTGAAGCTTATTTGAGTCAGGCAGGCTTCCACTTATGCGGTAGTAATTCTTCAACCTGGATTATTTTCTGTGTCGGCAGTCTTTTCAACACATCACTTAAATAGGCATAAGGGTCCAGTCCATTCAGTTTTGCTGACTGGATTAAGGTGCTGCAATTGAGGCTAGACTGATTATTGCGGTGGTTAAAGATATTAATGAAAAGACAGTTGCAAGATGGTCATTGATCAGCAATGTACCAACCGAGATTACCGCAGTGGAATTGACGACTTGGTATTACTGGCGTTGGTCAATCGAATGTTATTTCAAACTTCTCAAGCAAGCAGGCCATGATATTGAGTCATGGCTTCAGACTACGCCAGAAGCGATTTTAAGGCGTTTGCTGATCAGTTGCATGGCTTGTGTGTTGACGTGGAGAGTGCAGCGTTGTACAGATGAACAAAATCAGAAAGTCCGTGCATTTCTGACTAGGCTCTCAGGTAGACAACAGAAAAGAGGCAAGATAGAGAGTGCGCCTGCCATATTGGCAGGACTCTCGATTTTACTAAATACTCTTCAACTGCTCTCAGAATATTCAATAGATGAACTGAATGAAATCGCAACCATTGCACTAGGTACTTAAAGATGTGTAGATACCTATGCCTAAAAAGAGAGGGAATAAAAGGCATCAAATCCATTTTTTCCATCTAAAGTAAATTAATGGACCAATAAAGAAGCCAATTAAAATAATACTGACCACAATAAAACTGGTGGTGCCTTTGGCAAAAGGTAACACATCGGTGTTCATACCATAAACACTGGCAACCAACATCGGTGGCGCTAACATACTCGGCAAAATCGAGAATCGACGAATCGTGTCGTTCTGTTCGGTGTTAATGAAGCCTGAAGTGGTATCGAGCAAGAAGCGCACTTTTTGGAATAAGAAGGCATCGTGTTCGACCAGTGAGCGTACATCTTCACTGAGTTCTCGAATGTCGGCATCGTAAATATGACTGCCCAACGCACGCGGACGTGCCAAAAAGGTCAGGACACGACGTAAATCAATCAAACACAATTGCGCTTTTCCAAGCATGTCTTCTAATTGTGCCAGTCGGGTAATCATGTCATCGAGGTCTAAAATTTGCTCACGATGACGGTTATTCAGAACTTCTGTGGAATACTTTTCCAAGTCCTTGTGGATATCTTCTAAGATATCCGCAAGTTCGTCCAGTTTGGCTTCAAGCAAGCCTAAAAGCACCCAAGTCGGGTCTTTATAATCAATTTCGTAGTCGTTACGTCGTGCCCGTGCCCGAAATGCCCGAAATGCCACTAATTTTTCACCGCGTAGGGTAAACAGGTGTTCTTTATGTAAGATAAAGGCAACGGTTTGCACTGTGGCTAAAATACTGGAATTGTCTTCAGTTTCACCATCGACTTGATAGTTTTTATTTTTAGTTAAAAAATAGGTACTAATGTGTAAAATACCGTCATCATCACGGTAGAATCGCGCTGAAGATGAAATATCTTCCAAAGATTTTAAGGTTGGTAAATTTTGTGAGTATGCGTCTAGTACCCATTGCTGTTCTTCTTGTGAAGGGGCAATCAGGTCAATCCAGACCAGATCTGGATGCAAATCAAAACCACCGTTAATGGTGGCATCTTCCAGACTACCGCGCTCTGTGGCATAAAAGGCTTCAAGCATTCGTCTTTTCTCCTTGCGCAGTATGGGTTTTGTGGATGGGTGTATTTTAGACAAGGATCTTACTAAATACACTGCTCAGAATGCTATTTTATTTAAAAATCTCCCTGAAGTTTAATTTTATGGCATGACAGCCAGATAACATGGTGAAAAAATGATGTCGTCAATTGCTATTTTCTGTGGTTCTGCCCCAGGAAAAGATTCAGTTTTTGTTGAAAATGCACGAAAAGTGGGTGAAACATTGGCTGCACAAGGCAAAACTTTAATTTATGGCGGTGGACGCTCAGGCTTAATGGGTGTGGTGGCAGATAGTACTTTGGCCGCAGGTGGGCGTGCAATTGGTGTCATGCCTGAAAGTTTGGCAGAGCATGAATTGGCGCATCCGCATTTGACCGAATTACACATCGTAGAAAACATGCATGCCCGCAAAATAAAAATGTCAGAATTGGCCGAGGGCTTTATTGCTTTGCCGGGTGGTTCTGGAACTTTAGAAGAAATTTTTGAGCAATGGACGTGGGCACAATTAGGAATTCACTCAAAACCCTGTGCCTTTTTTAATGTAGCTGGCTTTTATGATGATTTGCTGAAGTTTTTAAGACAGACCTCTGAAAAAGGTTTTACTCAGCCACGTTTTTGTGAGGCATTGATTGTATCGAATTGTATTGACAATATTTTGCAGCAATTTGAACAATACCGTGTTCCTGAAATGAAATGGGAAGTGCCTGAGCTAGAGTGGGTGCAGCAGGAACTGGCGAAATAAAATGGCTGAGATCAACAACATCATTACCGTTGCAGCTGCAATTATTTTAAATGTCAAACAGCAGTTATTGGTGGTGCGTAAACAGCATACCGCGTGTTTTATGCAGGTCGGTGGCAAATTAGAACCCAATGAAGCGCCTGAAACGACCATGTTGCGAGAAATTGCCGAAGAAATTGGCTGTCAGGCGCAAATTCAACAATTTATTGGACGCTATGAAACAGCAACGGCCAATGAGCCCGACTGCCGTTTGGTCAGTTATGTGTATTGGGTTCAGCTTGATCAGGCACCAAAAATTGCTGCTGAAATTGCCGAAATGAAGTGGGTGGATTTGGATGATCAAGATACTTTGTTGGCACCGCTGACCCGTGAAGTGGTGATGCCGTGGTTAAAACAATATTTACAACAAAATTAAGAGCAGTTGATCATTCTTCTATATTTTAAGTTCAACTTTTTAATGCGTTGAGCATATTCAACCGAATAGTTTTTTTATTCAGCACTGGCCAGACAAACCGCCTCGACTTTTTGACAGCCGAGCTTGAGCAACTGCTGTTTGAGTGCATGAATTGAACTGCCCGTCGTGACCACATCATCCACAATTAAAACCCGACGAAAACGGATTTTAGGCGCATTCTGAATTTGAAATTGCTGTTGGATGTCTTCCAATCGTTCTAAGCGACTTAAGCCTTTTTGCGCGTGCTGTTGTAAGCGGGTCACAGGTTGCCAAATCGGGACATTTAAATGCCGCGCTAGTCCTTTTGCTAACAATAAAGATTGATTGTAGCCGCGTTCAGTCAAGCGGGCAGTGGAAATTGGCATCGGTACAATGGCTTGGATTTTAGGATAAGACAGTTGTTTTAGCGCGCCTACTAAAAGCAGTTGGTAATGTAACTGCTGTTCATATTTAAATTGTTGAATGATGTGATTAATTGGATAGTGATAATCAAAAGTGACTTGAATCTGCATTTCTTGTCGTTGTACCGCTTGGCTACGCCACGGCAATTGTTGCCAACAGGTTTGACAGACCGAATGTTGCCATTGCGTGTCGCTATGGCAGAGCTGACACGGTTGCAGTTGGCGCAGCCATTGTATGCCGCATTGTAGTAGATTGATCGGCTGAGTCATCTTAGGACTGCAATCCGTTTAAACATAGGCATAACGTGGTGCCTCAGGCAGCCAGCGTTTTAGCAAAGCTTCGGCATGTGTAGGATAATCGTTTAAAATTTGCTGTGCCACATGATGCGCCTGTGCCAACAAATGATCATCCCGTTCTAATTTAGCCACCCGAAAGCCCATATCTCCCGTTTGTTTGGTTCCCAAGAGTTCACCTGGGCCGCGCAGTTCTAAATCTTTTTCTGCAATCACAAAACCATCGTTGGTTTCCCGCATAATCCGCAAGCGTTCTTGTCCATTTTGCGAAAGTGGATTTTTATACAACAGGGCACAAAAACTGGCTTTGGCACCCCGTCCGACTCGTCCACGTAGCTGATGTAGCTGTGAAAGTCCTAAACGCTCGGCATTTTCGATCACCATAATTGAAGCATTGGGTACATCGACCCCGACCTCAATTACTGTGGTGGCAATCAGCAACTGTAATTGATTGTCTTTAAATTGCTGCATGACGGCTTGTTTTTCATCGGCTTTCATTTTGCCGTGTACCAGCCCAATATTCAGTTCAGGAAAGCGTTCTTTAATTTCAGCAAAAGTCGCCTCGGCAGCTTGCGCATCTAAGGTTTCCGACTGTTCCACCAAGGTACAGACCCAATAGGCTTGTTTGCCTTCGGCACAATTGCTGGCAATGCGTTGTAAGACTTCTTCACGCCGATCTAGCGGAATAGTCACCGTTTGAATAGGTGTACGTCCTGGCGGTAGTTCATCAATCACCGAAGTGTCCAAATCGCCATAGGCGGACATGGCTAAAGTTCGCGGAATAGGCGTTGCAGTCATCACCAATTGATGCGGTGTAGTGTGATTGGCACCTTTATTGCGCAAAGCCAGACGTTGATCGACCCCAAAACGGTGTTGTTCATCAATAATCACCAAACCTAATTTGGCAAATTGCACATTGTCCTGAAATAACGCATGTGTCCCAACCACCAAATTGGCGCTACCATCTTGAATGCTCAGTTCAGCCGCTGCGCGTGCTTTGCCTTTTTGTTTGCCAGACAACCATGCCACTGTTAAGCCCAATGGTTCAAACCATTTTTGAAAGTTCAGATAATGTTGTTCTGCCAAAATTTCAGTGGGTGCCATCAGCGCGACTTGCCAACCTTCTTCTAGCGCATGACTCGCTGCGACTGCAGCGACCAGCGTTTTACCTGCACCTACATCACCTTGTACCAAGCGCAGCATGGGTTTATTACGCTGCAAATCCTGCATGATTTCTTGCGAAACCCGTTGCTGTGCGCCTGTCATTTGAAATGGCATGTTGCCGAGTAACGCAGGCGCTAGTTTTTGACTTGGGGAAAAGGCAGGTGAGGCAATTTGCTGAATATAAGCCCGTCGGGTCAGTAAACTGACTTGATGCGCCACCAATTCTTCAAAAATCAGGCGTTGCTGTGCAGGATGTGAGCCTTGTGCCAATTGCAGCATATTGGCATTTAAAGGTGGATGATGAATATAATCCAACGCCTGTTTGAGTGCATAGCCATTGGTCATTTTTTCAGGCAGGAGTTCAGGCAAATCATCACTATGCTGTGTCAAGGCCTGTTTGACGTATTCACGTAATTTGGCTTGGGTCAGCCCATCGGTGCTTGGGTAAATGGCAGTCAGTTGGGTTTTAGGCAGTGGGGTATGTTCAGTAATGAGTTGTAATTCGGGGTGATACATTTCCAGACCACGCGCCCCAACCCGTACTTCGCCAAATACTCTTAAACGATTGCCGAGTTTGGCACGATCTGTAATACCTTTATAAATATGATAAAAACGTAAGGTGATTTTTCCAAATTCATCTTCTAAATTGACCGCCATCGACTTGCGTTTACCCGGTGGAAAATCGACCCCTTTAACCACACCTTCGAGTAAATAGCTGCGCCCCACGTTTAATTGGTTCATGGGAATGATCGTGCTACGATCTTCATAGTCACGCGGTAGATGAAACAGCAAGTCATCTGTAGTGAAAATATTTAGTTTTTCGAGTAATGCAGCAGAGGCAGAGCCTACCCCTTGCAACTGATGGACTGCAGCCATGTCCCCTCAACTTCAAATGCTATGATTAGGTGCTGAATGCATATTCTATTTATTGGTTATGGTAAAACATCGCAGCGTGTTGCAAAACAACTATTTACGCTCGGTCATCAAATTACCACAATTAGCCGCAGTCCGAAAACAGATCCTGATATGACGCATCTGCTTCAAGATATTCAACAGCTCGATTTATCACAGACTCAACCTGTTGATGCCGTTTATGTATTACTTGCACCATCTCGGAATACGGTTTTGAGTTCTGTAGAAGCGTATCAACAGACTTATGTAGATTCTGTGCAGCCGATTGTCGCTGCATTAAAAGATCATCCTGTAAAGCGAATTATTGTGGTGTCATCTACACGGGTTTATGGCGAAAACGCAGGTGAATGTATTGATGATGATACTGTGCCTAAGCCGAATGATGTACAAGGGCAGTTGTTGTTGCAGATGGAACACTTGTGGCAACAGGCTTATCCTGAACAATGTGTGATTGTACGTCCTTCGGGTATTTATGGTACTTCGACAGCACGCATGCTCAAACTTGCGGAAAGCACACAAAGTTACCCGAATATACATTGGTCAAATCGGATTCATATTGATGATTTGGCGGGGTTTTTGGCATATTTGCTTCACGTGGAACATCCAGAACCATCATATATTTGTAGCAATAACCAAGCTCAGCCTTTGCATGAAATGATTTTAAAGATTCAGCGTGAATTGAATTTACCTGAATTGGTATTGGAAAGTGAGAGAGAAACAGGGAAAAGGATTTTTGCCCAGAGGATGGTGGCGAGTGGATTTGAATTATTCAATGTGTAATCATTTATCAAATGGAGCGTAAAACTCAGTCCTTCAGGTCAGAGATATAAGCGACACGACATGAAGTGTCGTTTGATTTAACTAAGGACTATTTTCCTTGAGTTTTGATTGTTAATATAAGTACATGAAA
>NZ_VPBQ01000024.1:0-34166 GCF_013418635.1 Acinetobacter sp. YH12131 | reverse complement strand
TTCCGCATACATCTTTTTAAGTCTGGTATTTTCGGCTTCTAGCTCTTTCAGTCGAGCCATTAATGATGTATCCATACCACCATATTTGGCACGCCATTTATAAAAGGTAGCATTACTCATGCCGTGTACACGGCAAAGGGTCGCTACAGGTGTGCCAGATTCTGCCTGTTTCAAGATGGACATGATCTGACTATCAGTAAATTTAGATGTTTTCATGCAGAATCTCCTGCTCGTATCTTAAGAGAAAATTCTACTTTTAGATCCTATTATTTTTAGGGGGGATTACCGTATCTTTCACATTCGTCACAGTACCTTGACCTAAGGTTGCCTTGGTCAGTTGTTCTGTTTCTTGCCCGCTGCTATTGATACCAATGGTCGTTGAACCTTTTGGAGCTGTAGAAGCTTCTTTAGTTCCCTTTTGTGGAATACCAATACTGGTCGATACATTAATTTCAAAAATTAAAATCCTTTAACGTCTTTCCTTTTTCATCCAATAATTTATATACAAAATCAGGTTCAATTTTTAAAAATAACTCAATAACATCATGAATTTTCCAACCATGTATTTCTGGATGATCAATGATTGAAATTAAATGTTCTTTTAAAAATGGAATATATTCTTTGAAGTCCTCATCGATTATTAAACCAAATAAAGAATCTATTCCAAAAGGTTGAGTATTAGCAAGCTCTATTATTTTGACAATATATGGAAACAATTTTTTTCTTGTTAAGGTACCTAGACCATGGTCAGATTTATCAGCCCAATAACGAATAAATGCTCTAAGAACATGTTGCAATGTATCATCATAACCATTTAGCCTATGATCAATAAAACCATTTAATTTATTGTTTTCAAATAATGCAGTTAAAGCATTAAAACCATAATCATCTCCCCAAAATGTCAACAATTTAGCAGCTTGGAATACAATATAGTCATCCGAATTTGTTAATAATTCTCTTAACTGTTCTATACGGCTAACTGAAATATCTTCAGCATCTAAGTCCTCTGCTATATCTGTATAATTGACACTATCAGGAATCTCATTTAATAAGTCTATAATCTTCTGTTCCAACTCTATACTCCTTACAAACTATTTCTTTATGTATTCTGATGGAACACAACCTTTGATTAAGCATTCCCCATCTCTAATAGCATGATTCAAATCTTTATTTGCATCTCTTAATTTATCTCGATTTTTTTTACTAGGATTACGATCATATTTCGCCTGAGCTGCATCGACTTTAGATTGTAATTCCTTTCTAACTTCGGTATGTGTCACAATCTGACTACCAGAAATCTTACCTGCATCAATATCTTCCTGCAATCGCTTCGTATCAATCTTAATTTGCTCACCACCATAATTTTTAGAATCAATAGCTATTGCTGGATCACTTGTTGAAATGTATGGTGTATTCTCAGAATTACCACCTCTAATATGAGATTGAACAGATCCTGTTCCTTCAGGGTTTGCAGCAACCAAATCACCTTTGTCATTTATGTAAGCTTTTGGTTTACCTTTATAATTTTCTGTAGCAGAAAAATCATGATCATTACGAGTAACATAATCAGGAACAGTAGGTTTTACTGATATTTCATCACTATTTTTAGCTTTTCCTTTCCCTGAAATTAGTGTCTCAGCAGCTATACCAACAATAAAAGTAGCACCTAGCTTTGCATTTTGCAGTGATTCCGCATAATTAAGACTTCGTTGAAAATCATCATCGCTTAGTCCAAGCTGTTTCAACTCACTAATTTTTTCAGACCGACTCCAATCATCATATAGACCATCTGAAAGTCCGTAGAGTGATTTTACTAAATGATCTGATACCGCATTTGTAGCATAATCAATATATTCTCCACTAAATTGATTAACTATATATCCTGCTGTTGCTTTTACAGGCCCTCCTAACAACACGCTAGCAGCAAGTTGTATTTTTTCAATGTCAACACCACTATCTACAGAAATTTTTTCTATATTTTTACTAATTTCTGCTGCCGCATGTAAAAATTTAAAACCTAGTAAATCCGTTTCTTTTACAGCAAGAGAACTATCTGTATTTTCAGCTAATATACTAATTAAGGAGTTTGAGTTGACTATTGGTTGCTCTTTAGAGAGCTCAGAATTAAGAATCTGTTCAATGCCACTACCATTCTGACTCAAAATATCTAATTGTTCTTGGACAGCAGATAATTTTTGAATTGCATACCAATAATTATCTGTATCTATAATCTTTTCGACCTCTTTAATTTCAAGACCATTTTTCAATAGCTCCCCTGCAACTTGCTGCCCATATTCCTCTAAACCCTCAAAATCTGCTGGTAAACTATAAAGTTTTGCTTGTATATTATTTAAACTTTGTAAAGCCTTCTCTTTATATTCTCCCTCAGGCATTTGCTTCACAATATTTTCAGCACTTTGACGGAAATTTTCAGGTAATTCCTTCTGCTCTTGAATAATCTCCGCCCGTCCACTCTTACTCAGTAAACGCTGATCAACCGTCACAGAACCATCCAGCATGCCCGTCACTTGGTCACGAGTAATTTCTTGCGTATTATTAATGTCCCGATTGGTGCTGTCTGGGGCATTTGCAACAGTCCCTTGACCCATCGTTGCCTTAGTCAATTGTTCTGTTTCTTGTCCACTGCTGTTAAGGCCAATGGTGGTTGAACCGTTTGGATATTTGGATTTTTCTCCATCTTTGTTGTTCGTGGTTTTGCCTATCGTCGTTGATACATTAAAACCACTGCTACTGTTGTAGTTATGATCTTCTATGTCTTTCAGCGCAAGTTCGCCTGAATAGTTCAGCTTACCGTGATCCGTTAATGTGCCGTCTTCATTCTTCGTCGCATTGGCAATCACACCACCAATACTGGTAATATTTTTAACACCCATCGCATCTAGATCAGCATCGTTCTGCGCATTGCCAATCAGCAGCTTACTAGTGTCATTTACCCATGCACTGTCAATGCTGCCCTTACTTTGGTTATAGCCAGCGCTGATATTGCTGGCTTTACCGTTAGAACCAAAACCTAAGCCAATATTTCCGCCTTTGCTGCTATTACTGCTAGTCTCTGTATCCTGCAAGCTTTCTACATGGATCTGATTTACTTGTAGATTACCTCGGTCAGCGATAGAAACCTCACCGCCCTGAATATTCAGTTTGTCTATTGCACCTTCAGTACGATTCAGCACAACTTCACTATTTACGTGGGTGAGGCTTTCGTTTTGTGATTGGCTGGTTTGCTTGCCTATTGAAGCACTGCCGCCACCGCCATAGGTATAGCTCACACTTTGGCTATTGGTTTTACTATTGCTGTCCTGTTTACTATGCTCGACGCCTGCAGTCACATTGAGGTCTTTGCTGCCATCAAAGGTCGTGGTGCCTGTTGCATTCACTCGGCTGCCTTGGATATTGATGTCTTGGCCTTCTGATTTAAGCTGAAGGTTATTTAAATCTAAGTTGCTACCTTGCCATTGGCTTTGTTCTGTATTCGTGGTCGTCGTAGTTTCAATCCTTTCACCATTGGCACCAATAGTAAAGCCA
The DNA here is from genome assembly GCF_013418635.1 of Acinetobacter sp. YH12131. Classification (NCBI taxonomy): domain Bacteria; kingdom Pseudomonadati; phylum Pseudomonadota; class Gammaproteobacteria; order Moraxellales; family Moraxellaceae; genus Acinetobacter; species Acinetobacter sp. YH12131. Next base: position 30,620 of record NZ_VPBQ01000024.1, on the reverse strand, counting down.
TAGGTTGCACTGCTTGCAGCCGCAGATGCGGCTGCTGCCCCTACAGCAATCTGTGCACTTGCCACATTGGCCGTTGCCATTGCGACATTGGCTTTGCTGTCATCTAAGGCTCCTTTGGTAATTCGACCCGCTGCATAGTCACGTTGTGCTTGGCTATAATCATCTTTAGCTTTAGATAAGGCTTTAGTTGCATCTGCAACAGCTTCTACCGCTAAGATTGCATCTAAATAGGCATTGCGAATGCCGACTTCTGTACTGATGGTTTCAGTATGAGTCTTTTCTTCTGTGGTGGTTTTATTTTCATAACCGCCTATGTTAAGATTTCCTCGACCATGATCAATGATCGTATCACCTGTCGCTGTGATATTTTGGCCGAGGATATCTACACCTTCTGCACCTTGAATTGTTAAATTTTCAGTATTGATATTGCCTGACTTATGCGTTGTGGCTGTAGTTTTAACGGTATTCTCTGCGTCTTCAAGTACAAAGCCGCCCACTCGAATGCTGTCTTTATTCAGCTTAACCCCAAGACCTTGTACCGTTTCTTTGCTGTTTGACGTAACAGTTTTGTGTTGTTCTTCTGCTGCATCGAGCGTGACTTTTTTGCCCGCTAAGACCGTGTTCTGTGCATCAATGTTGCTACTGGTCAGTGTCGTTTGACCTGCTGAACCCACATAGACATTATTGGCACCAAGATCGGTCCCTGTTTGTGTTCTTTGCTCAGTCCGTGTGCTCGATGATTCTCCGATCGTGATCTTCGGTGCTTTTAATCCCGGAGCTAAAGCCTCAATACCCGCTAAGCCAACAGCAGTCACTTTCATTAAGTCTTTGGCAATGCCACGATAACCTTTTTGGGTTTCATCCCATTGCTGATCATTGGTTTCTAATGTCGTCAGACTGACATTTTCGGGCAGGGCATTACCATCTTTGGATTTTAAACTGCCATCCGCTTGGCGTTCGAATTGTTTATTGCCAATATAAATATTGTCTTGAGCTTGTATATCATTGGCTTGCAGCTCGATATTTTTACCGGCATTGATATCAACATTTTTGCCAGCTTTGAGCTGTGTTTGTGCAACATCTTCGTCGATATATCCTGATTGACGGTTTTTAAATTGAATTGTATTTTTCTTGGCTGTTTCCGTGCTCTTTATATCAGTATCAATATCTGACAAAAGTTTTACATTGCCTTGGTTTGCCGTAATTTGAATGCTGTCTTTCGCACCAGCTTGCAGGTGCGTGGCTTGAATATCTCCTGTTTGGCTATTGATCAGGATATTGCCACCCGATTGGATGTCGGTTGCAATCGATTGACTGGTCGAAGATTGGATTTTTTTATCTGTTGTAGAGAAGCCACCTTTTTCTTGGGCTGCAAGCTGAGAACTGCGTTCATCTCGTCCATTTTCGATCAAGACATTTTGTCCAGCATCAATCACTACATTGCCCGACGTACTGTTCAAGGTGCTGGCTTTAATCTGAGTATTGGCACCACTTTGCAGGGAAATATTTCCTTTCGCCTGAATCTGCGTCCCTACATCTCGACTCGAAGCATTCAGAATCTGATCCTTGTCACCTGCTGAGCTTAAATCACTGCGACTGACATTCACCGTAGAAAGATTCAGGTCTTGTCCCGCTTGGATCGCAATGCTACCTTGGCTTTGTAGATCTGATGCAGTCAGATTGATATTATTCTTGGCATTGGCAACCAGCTGACCATCCGCATCTTGTACATACAGCCCAGCAACACGGCCAATGTTTTCAGCGCTAAATTCACTTAAACCGTGCTTATTTTCAGTTTTAATCGTCGTGGTGATGTTGTTAATGTCTCGGCCCGCATCAAGGGCAAGGATTTGATTGGCGGTCATTGTCCCACCAATATTATTGATATCGGTGTGTGCTGTCGCAAAGACATCTCGACCTTGTATTAAGCCACCCACGTTATTAATGTTATTGGCTTCAAGACTCACCAATTGGCGTCCAGCAATACTGCCTTGGTTGTTTAAATCCCCACTCAGTTTTAAATTGACCGTCTCGCCTGCAATCAAGGCACCTTTGTTGTTTAAGTCCCCCGACTGTACCGCAACATACACTTTCGGTACCAAGACTTGGATTTTTTCGCCATCAACGGTAATGGTTTCTGTCACCAGCCACACCATATCACTGGTCAATCGAGCAATCTGTGCTTCTGAGAGCTTCACTCCAACACTTAAATTAAGATCTTTGGCAGCACTTACCCCAGAATCCATCAAGGCTTTGAATTGATCCTCGAAGTTCGTATAACCATCTAAATAAACTTGACCCGTCAGTTGTGCAATTTGGTCATTGACCAGTTTTTGCTCGTAATAACCATCCCCTAAACGTTTTTGCATATTTTGTGGGTTGGTCGTGAACATTTGCAGCATGTAATCACTGCCTAACCAATTTTTATAATTGGTAAAGGCATCGCTGCTTTCAATCAAAGGGCGGTTATTATTTTCTTTATTAACGCTGTATAAGGATTGCAGCGGTAAGCTGAGTTCTGAGGTATCACCATTTAATGTGCCTTGGTGAGCACCATCATATTTCACCACATCAAGTTTTATTGGCGTTACGATATCAGCTGGATTATAGGGTTTAACACTGTTCCACTTACTTCGTTTACTTGTACCTAATGTATTCCAACCTACATAGTGATACTGTGATGTCCCCGTTTTAATCACACGATGCTCACCCTCAGCATCAATATTATTCACTTCATTTTGTTCAATATTAATGCCTTTCGTCGCTAGAATTTGGCTCTTGTCATTGGTCAGGCTTTGGCCTTTTAGCGTCAGTGTGCCACCTGAAATAATCTCCGCTGGTGCACTGGAATCCACATAGTGTTGGGTTTCGTACTGGTTGTAGATATATCGGGTATAGTCTTCATATTTTTGACCATCCAGATAAATGCTGTCATAACTGCCACGACCTGTAATATGCGATGAATCAAGAATTTCAGCGCTTCCAGCACCTTGATAAGCGGTCACATCTTTGCGGGTTTCTGGTATTTCTTTGACACTTGAACTGAAATGCAAATTTCGGTTGGTCAAAATATCCACGCCTAAGTACATATCACCCACGGATTGAATACGTGCACTGGCATTGTCTAATAATGCGGCAGAGCCTTCTGCCATATGGTTTGCATTGAGTTGTCCACCAACAGTCAGCGCACCTTCGCTGGCAATTAAGGCTTGTTCTCGGTTTTCAATTTTTCCGCCTGCAATATCTAAGCGTTGACGTGCCGCAATCGTGCCTGCTTTGACATCGCCATTGGTTTGCTGTTCTGCATTGAGAAGATGCGCGGCTTGCAGGGCAATATGGTCACCATAGATTTGACCTGTACCCACGTTTTGGATGCCTTGACTGGCATCAATACGAGTTAAACCTTGGCTATTAATGAGGCCGGTATTGTTGACGTTTTCAGCCTGAATGCGTTGATCGCCTAGACTTAATATCTTGCCATTATTGTTTAAATCTTTTGCTTGAAGATTTAAACTCGCTGGGGTGCTATCGACTTTATTTTCTGCAACTACTGCACCGCTATTTTGCAGCTCGCCATTGGCACTGATTTTAATATGCCCGGCTGAAGCAAACACTTGCCCTGCATTGTTAATCCCAACCCCTTGTTCGGTACTGATTAAACTGATTTTGCCCGCATACATTCCGCCTAAGTGACTGGTATCAATGGCAAACTGTGGCACAGTGCCTGCCAACCCCGAAGCCGCCTGTATCGCACCAGCCTGCGGATTAACTTCAATATCATTTTGTCCAGCAACCACCGTCAATTCTTTAGCCCAAATCCCCGCATTGATCTGTGCAGCACGGCTGAGTAACTGGGTATAGTCGGCTTTACTGGCATCCAAGCCCTGACCTGTGATGTTAATCACCCCGTCACGGACTTGATAACCTGTCACTTGTCCATTTTGAATATTCGGATTGGCGGTACTTAAAGTCACCCCACCTGCATTGATAAAACCGCCACCATCGACATTAATCCCAGCTTGGTTGGCAATGATCACATCTGCTTTACGTCCACCGACCTCTACATAGCCATTTAAGTGACTTGGATTGCTGCCGTTCACCTGATTAACAATGACTTTGGCTTCACCGCCTGCAAGCCACGGATTGGCTTGGATATAACCCCCAAGCTGCGTTTGAGTATTTTGGCGGCTGTTATTTAAAATGACACCGTTCTGATTCACATCAAATTGCTGGTAGTGATTCACCGATACCCCAGCTTTGCTTGGGGTTTGAATATTCACCTGCGTTGTGCCATTGGCACTGTTCAATATCGTTGGACGCTGATTGCCTGCCGCATTCGAGTCTGCAACAACATTGCTGTGCGATACACCAATAGATGCATTGATCAGGGCAGTGCCTGTAATCAGCATCAATGAAAATGAAAGAACTTTTAAAGCTAAACTTTTTTCAGAAGCAACGACTGGTGTTTCAAGATCAACCGCTTTATTATTCTGTGTTGAGGCTTGTCCTGCAGCTGCGACATTTTCTGCAACAGCAATCATTTCACCACGGGTTTGACTAAAAATCGTTTTATAGCAGTTCTTATTCATTTTTCAATTACCAATGTGTCTTTATTTGGGAGATTTTTTCGCTTTAATACTACGAGCTCATTTTTTAGTTTGTACTTTTCTTTAGATCAGAATGAATAACTGGCACTAAAACCATAATTCAAATCATAATTTTGGAAATATTCAGGCTTCTTGATTGGTTTACCGATAAATATATCGTAGTAAAAAGTGCCACCCACCTTAAATTGACCACGTAGCCCCATCGCACCACCCACAAGGGTTTTACCTAAAAGCCATTGGGCAGATTGACCATCAACATGCCCAGCATCCAAGGCCATATAGAATTGATGTGCGGGAAAAATAGACATGGCTAAATCATTGCGCCAGTAGAAGCCACGGTCTGCTGCTAGGGTTAGGTCACCATCAAAACCGCGTACTGTATACCTTCCACCAATGGAAAGCCGGTCTTGGATGGTCAGCGGGGTGTCATTGTATTGCGCTCTAAAGGCACTTGAGTAGCTATATTGCTGGTTCTCAAATTGGAACGGAACATTCAGATTGGCATCTAGCGTCCAGATCTTCATCCGTGATGTACCTTCGTTCAGCGCTTCCTCAACTGCTGGTAATGAATCGAATGCACCTGTGCCTCGCTTATACCCTAGACTCAAATCCAGCACTGCAAATTGAATATATTCACGATGATCAAGGTTTAACTGCCAACCCGCAACATCTCTGCGCTGTATGGTCAGTTCGGCATCATCAATATAGCTTTTAGATTCTCGATGCCAGCCTTTCAAGGTCGCTGAGGTTTTACGCTTGGCATCCCGATAAAGCAATCGGGTCAAGCCTAAGTCTTGAGTCTGACTTTCTCCATTATAGTTATAGACATTATTGGTGCCTGCAACAGCTTGGTCATAATTGTATCGACTCGCATTGGCGCTGATCAGCCAGTTTTTATAAGGGACTGAATAATGAAGGGCATAGTTATGGGTTCCGCTCTTCACAGTGGTTCCATTTTGATCCGTAATCTCTTGCTGATCTGCTAAGTTACGGCCCATGGTGACGTAAAATAAGTCACTTCTAAATAAAGGGTTATCGACTGAAACGGTGATGTTACCTTGGTATTTACCGGTTTGACGACTACCGGCATCATCAGCACTTAAGGTCACGCGAATTGGAATTTTTCGCTGTTTCCATTTGACGATAACATCACTTTGATTGGGCGCATCTGCAGGAATAATTTGAATATCAGCTTCCGCTGTAGGCAGTCTTTTTAAGTTTTCTAAGCCTTGCTCTAAGTCACGTAAATTGAGAATATCGCCACTCTTCATTGGAAAGATATTTTTGGCATATTGAATTCGGCCTGCTCGGGTATTTTCCTCATCACTTAAATCGAGTTTGATTTCTCGAACTAATCCCGGAATGACGGTGAGTTTTAATACGCCTGTACTTAAGTTTTGAGGTGCAGCCAATATTCGTGTCGTAGTAAAGCCTCGGCCAATGATGATGTTCTGCGTTTGCGTCATCAACAGATTAATTCGCTGCTCACCCATGCATAAACCTGGAGTAAAACTTAAATCTTTTAACGCTTGTTGCACATATTGATCAAAATGCTTACTCATTTCGCCATCAAGTTCAACTGTCTTGATTTCAAAACAATTCTGATCTTCAAGGTCGGTAAGTTGTACAGCTTCTTTTTTTTGGATGACATCTAAATTAACATCACGTTCTGGTTGTATAATTTTTTCTAGTTCTGCTTGGCGCTGCTGGTTTCGAATCAAACCATCTATCGCTGGATCAAATGTTTCTGCAAATGCAAAAGGAGTAACAACAAAACCACCCAAAGTAAGCAAAATACTTTTTAATACTATATTTTTTTTGAACATAAATTTATTGCATGTTAAATTTTGCGCAGAAATTAACAAATAATGACCAAATATTCAATGGTATTTTATTTTTCAATTTCTCCCATTAGATTGTACCCCTCAATAGACACTTAACTTTCATTCTGCAGGACACCTTCACTTGCCACATGTGTCGTTGATAGCCAATCTGACCATTGTTCTTGATATAACTGTACCATATGAGCACTTGGCTGTTTTTTCGTAAGCGTCCGCTGAACACACCTTATGAATTCATCCTATAAGCCTTAATTTAGTCCCCACTTAAAAACAAGTGGGGACTTAAATTTATGACGACAAATAATCAGACATCCATCGCATCTCTAGCGAAAAAACGAAGAACATACAGTGCTGAATTTAAACAGCAGATCGTTCAGGCTTGTAAAGCACCTGACGTTTCAATTGCTTCGGTCGCTTTGCAACATGGATTGAATGCAAATCTTGTATCCAAATGGATTCGCTTATTTGATGGTAAACCAAAGAATGATCGCTCACCACCACCGAATAAACCTGCATTTATTGCCTTATCCTGCTCTGCACCATTAGATCCTATTTCTACTAATATGTTAACGGTTCAAATTGCTTTACCTCACTCAAAAGCAGAAATTGGCTTTGTGATACGGGTCTGATTTTTCTTGATAAGCTGTGGCTCAAATTTACCCTCACGATCTCTAGGGGTATCTAGTTCAAACTCACCATCATCAGTCAGTAGACGCTTCGTTGTGTAACCATTGCGAGCATTTTTACCTGTTCGTGGACTATTCTTTTCGTAACCTAAATGGTCGGTGAGTTCCGCATTAAGGGCAGTTTCAACAGTCAATTTCTTTAAAGCCCGACTAAAATTATTGAGATCGAGTTCGGTTTTTAGGTTCTTGGCTAACTCTTTAGCGAGTGCCAACATTGCTTCATCTTTCATGGTAAACACCTTTTGTTTGACCCCAACAACGTTGGGGGAGTTTAAGCGTTTACATAGTTTTATTTACAGTCTCAACAAATCCGAAAACAAGGCATCACCATTGCTCATCTAAGGAGTAGACCCAGATACGATATTAGGCATATTTAGGTTTTTTGTCGTGTACAGAGTCAAAAAAGATAGAATCTGGATTTTTATTACATTTACTATCCGTATACTTCAACAGCAGCTTTGAATGTTTCACTTAACCTTAAACTTTTTTTAAAATTAAATATATTTACATATACGTTCTAAAATTTGATATAATTTATTAAAACTTTAGATTCCAAGTGTAAATAATGAGAAGCGCTAATATTCGACGTGATGGCTACTTAAAATTTCTGAATACATGGCAAGACCGTGATGTCATTAAAGTACTTTCAGGTGTGCGTCGCTCTGGAAAATCCACCTTATTGGCAATGTTTCAACAAATCCTAAAAGCACAGGGTGTACAAGCCGAAAACATCATTGCCATCAACTTCGAATTTATGGAATTTGAAGAACTCACCGATTACCGTAAACTACATGATTATGTATTGTCCAAAGTTGATAAAAGTAAAAAAAACTATGTTTTCTTAGATGAAATACAACATGTTACAAATTTTGAGAAAGTAGTCGACTCTTTATATGTTCGGGATTATATCGATTTATATATTACAGGCTCAAATGCATTCTTTCTAAGTGGAGAACTTGCGACTTTACTTACAGGACGCTATATCGAGCAACATGTTCTACCTCTGTCATTCCAAGAATTTAAACAGTGGCATATTGAAAATAATCCGATCATCCAACAATTATCAAATCGTGATTTGTATGCCATGTATACGCGCAGTAGTTTCCCTTATACGCTTGCCATGACTAGCCAGCAGGAAACTTATGATTACTTGCAAGCAGTCTATGCCAGTGTAATGTTTAAAGATGTTATTCCCCGTTTGAATACTGCCGATATTAACTCTCTCGAGCGTGTCGCAAGATATTTGGCAAGCGTGACAGGCTCACCTATTTCCATCAATAAAATTAAAAATACCTTTGTTTCAAGTGGGGTTAAAATTTCATTTGAAACAGTAAAACGCTATATTCAGGGCTTACAGGACAGTTTGTTATTTTATAGTGCCGCACAATTTAAAGTACGCGGGCGTGAGTTATTACAATCCTCTGAAAAATACTATTTAGTTGATGTCGGATTGCGCCGGATTATGTTGCCTGATGCTAATGCTGATCAAGGTCATATCTTAGAAAATGTGATTTATCTTGAGCTTGTCAGACGAGGTTATACGGTCTATGTAGGGCGGGTTGATGAATATGAAATTGATTTTGTTGCTGTCGATACTTTACAGAATTTAACTTATTATCAGGTGGCATTAGAAACGCTCAATGAGGAGACACTCAGCCGAGAGTTACGTCCATTACAGAAAATTTCTGATTCGTATCCCAAGTATTTGCTTACCTTAGACACGATAGGGACTGAAGCGAATTATAATGGTATTGTAAAAATGAGTGCTCTCGATTGGTTGCTATCTGAAAATAAGTAAAGTTGAGGGTAGACATGGATACACTTATTTATTAATTAAAACTCAAAGACTTTTCAGCATTAACCAAGAGTGTGATCAAGCATAATTTCTGCTCCATTTGTGATGGATTGATTTACCTCGACTCGATTTCTATCTGATTAAGATGTATGGTCCGCTTGCATCATGTGAGGACAGGAAAAGGCGAAACGGCTACTTTTTGCATGTGATTAGATAGTTACGGCTGTTATAATCCGTTACTTAACGGGGGATTAATATGTTTAAAAATTTATTACTGAGTTTATTTGTGGCTGTTCCACGGCTTTGTTGCATAAAGATTTTGTAAGCTTCTGATTTAAATAGGTTTGTATGAATTTCAACCTAAAAATTAATGAACAAAATCAGTTGGTTATGTATTTATGCAACAAAGCCTATGTTAGAATATTTTTTTATCGATAGTCCAACATTAAAATTTCGTCTATCTGCGGGCTCAAAGAAACGATTATTACTATCATTGACAATCACGGAACCCACATAGTTTCGATCTAATAAATTATCTAGTCGTGCATAAGTATTTACTTTCCAGTCTTTATTGACCCACAAATAGCCAACATTTGCCGCAACGACCGTATAACTTGGTGCAGTATCAGAGTTGATATCATCGACATAAATCTTGTCCATATAACGTGCTTCTAAGCCTGCCTGAAATCCCTGCTCAGGTTGCCATGCCAAGCCTACAAAAGCTTGATTCTTGGCAATACCTGGAATATATGTTCCTTTTTGTATCAGCGGTTTGGTTGTGGTCGCTGGAATATCAGCATCAAAAGTCGCATCTAAATAACTATAACTGGTTCGAATATTGAGTGCTTGCCAGAGCTGTTTTTGCCACGATAACTCTAAGCCTTCACGTAAGGTTTTTTCTGCATTACGAAATGTGCTTCGCCCGCCATTGGCATCGTCAGGCACAATGTCATTTTTAGTTTCAGTATGAAATACAGCAAAAGTAAATAACCCTAAGGTATTCTGCGATTTTAAGCCAAGTTCTACGGTATCACTGGTCGCAGGTTTTAAATTAAAGTTAATGCCTGAAGTCCCTACTGTAAGATAGGCCATCTCGGTAAAGGTTGGTGTTTCGAAGCCTTTGCCATAGCTAGCATAAGTATAAAGCTCAGGTAATATATCCCAGCCTAAAGCGACAGTTGGAAGTAACTTTTGATAATCTGTTGAACCACTGTCATCACCATTGCCTGTGGTTTAGTCATGGTGCTGAAGCTATTTCTGATGTCTTAATTCTATTACCTGCAACACAGTACATTTAAGTTGATGATGCTACTAGCAATGTTTTAACTATTGGAAAATATTACAGTAATTTAAATTATTTGGGGGAATTTTCAATAAACATAAATTTCGACACGTCACATTGTGTCGTTAGTAAGTAGGATGATTCAATCACTTCAAACTTAGCATTGGTATAACCCTGCCCTATGAGACAGCTTCATAATAAGGCTGCTTATATCTAGAATACTGTGGCAGTTTAAAGTTTTATTTTAATTTTACCTCAAACCACATTTGATAAATAATGAAGAAAACCTAGATATAACCCCCACAAACTACTGATATTTTTAATTTGCTAAAATTTTACATTGATCATATTTCATTCATGTAATTGTCATTTTTGCTTCTTATGATGAAGCTTTTTAAACATGATGCTTCAAAAAAATGAAAAAAAAACCACTAACCTTAGCTTTATTAGCTTCGACAATTTTATTAACCGCATGTACTGATGATGGGGACAATGGTCAAAATGGATTGAATAGTTTGATTCAACAGACGCCTTTAGTACTTGGAAATGATGATTGCTGGAGTGCTGGAACACGTATTGAAAGTGGTTTGGATAAAAATCAAAATGGTGAGTTGGATGCGAATGAAATCCAGCAAAGCTCCATCCAGTGTGGTCCAAACTTATTTGCCCAAGGGGTTGCATTGCCTTACCAAAACTTAACAAGCTTTAAGGCGAATGGAACAACTATTGCGAGTGCATTTACACTTCGACAGGGTGGCTTTGGCTCTGATGTTGCTGCCCATCCTACGAACAATAAACAATTTTACGCAATCACAGATCGTGGCCCAAATGCTGACTATAATGATGGCGTGAATGGTGCTGGTAAGATTTTTCCAATGCCAGACTATATACCTAAAATTGGGTTGTTTGAGGTACAAGATGATGGCTCAATCAAACTCATCAAAACGATTTTATTAAAAGATCGTGATGGAAATAATATTAGTGGATTACCGAATACTGCTGCACTAGGTGGTACAGGCGAAACACCTTACGATATTCATGGCAAGGTCATCGCTAAAGATCCATCAAAGCCTTATGACCCAATAACGAACCCTATCAAACTTGATGATTACGGTCTCGATTCTGAAGGTTTGGCAGCATTGAATGATGGTACATTCTGGGTGAGTGATGAATATGGTCCTCACATTGTGCACTATGATGCCAATGGAAAAGAAATTGGTCGTATTAATCCTTTTGTAAATGATGTGCGCAATACCTTCACTTTACCGCAAGAATTTAGTTATCGTCGTGCCAACCGTGGTATGGAAGGTTTAACTATTACACCTGACCAAAAAACATTGGTTGGGATTATGCAATCGACAATGGACTTACCGACTAAAGCTGTTAATAAATCAACCTTAACACGTATTGTGACGATCAATCTTGAAACAGGAAAAGTTGCTCAGTATCTCTATCGTCAAGAAATTGATGCTAACTCAAACTCAGCTATTATTGCGATTAATGATCATGAGTTTTTAGTACTGGAACGTGATGGCAAATTCCTTAAAGACGATCCGAATATCATGAAACATGTTTATCGTATTGATCTGAAGGATGCTACCAATTTGGAGGATATCGCAACTCAGGGCGATCTAGTGCAAGATCCTAAACTTGGTTTAACGATTGCAGGTAAAACCCTCGAGCAATATTTCATCAATAACGATAAAAAATGGGAAGCATTACAAGCACTAAATATTCAGCCAGTAAGTAAAACATTGGTATTGGATATGGGTAAACGTGTAAGTTATGCGCATGACAAAATGGAAGGTCTATGGTTGATTAACCGACAAACTCTTGGCATTGTGAATGATGATGACATGGGTCTTTGGACAACCAATGGTTTAGAGCAAAAGTATTTGGATAATGTGGGCATGCGTGTCGATACACCTACCTTATATATTGCCGATAAGTTAAATCTTTTCAACCCATAACAATGAATGAAGCCCAAAAGCTAAAACTTTTGGGCTTTTTAAATTCAACTTTTGTCTAGAGAGAAAAATGAGAATAACTCAATCGGCTTTGATAACTTTCTTGGCAATTACAGTGCTACCATCGCTGAGCTATGCATCTCCCAAAGTCACATCTCGCGAATACAAAGTACTATTAGATCCCATAAATTTTAATTATGGAAATGAAGCAAGCAGCATAAATAGCTATTTTTCAGCGGTGAAAAATGCGATTGAAAATAAAATCAGTCGTGACGTAACTGGTGCTATGATCTTTGATACACAAAGAGAAATCCGCTTTTACGATACTCAAGGAAGCTGTACTTTAAAAAATATGGGATACAGCTTCAGAGAGCGTAATGAAAATGGTACAAAAGAAGTAACTTTAAAGTATCGTGGATATGACCATTATATTGCTGACTTCAAAGATTTGACTAGCAATGTATCAGGCGCAAAAACTAAGCTAGAAGATGACATTACTCGTAAAGATAACTTGAGTTTCCTTGTAGTTGCAAGCAAGTCAACAACCGTACCAACCTCGCGAACCATTAACGATTTTGAGGATATCAATATTCTATTTACTGGCTTCAAAAATGACTATAATTTTAATAATAGTCTAGCCCTGAATCAAGTTGGTGGTCTAACTATCTATGAACGAAAATATAGTGGTGCAACGATTGATTTAGGTGAATTCGATGCAGATTTAGAGTTAAGTTTATGGTATACCCTATTGCCTTACGGTAGTCTAAAACCTGTTTTAGCAGAAATTTCGTTTAAATATTCAGATCCCAATGCGAATTTCACAAGAAAAGTAGTTGATCGTGCTGCTTTAAGCTTCAGTGCTTTAAAAGGTTTAACCCAATATAATGCACCAACTTCGACAGCAACAAAGACTCAGTTTGTGTACCAATATCAATCAAATTTCTGCAATTAGCCTTCATACACATCTAGAAAATTTAACCTGATAGAAACAATAAAAAATGGGTAACTGTCAGATCAGGTTTGAGATACAAGTTATCCTTCTCTGCCCCAATTTCAAGCCCAATATTTAAAGCTTGGGCTGTTCTAAACACATTAATCACACAGCCTAAACCGAGTGAATAAATCGGCTGTCTTAATAGAACAACAACAGCACCTAGAATATGCTCAACTTCAGCCACAGTTTCAGGCTCGTATAGGTATTTTCCGTTCGCTTCTACGTGATTGTCAGTTTAGGACGCAAACTGGGGCTCATCCCGCCTGCACGTCCAACGCACAGCTTGGGGTATGAAGAATCACTCTATTGGTTCAGAGTATTGGCCTTCTTCGATGGCAAACGCAGCCGCATGTCGAAAAGGCCCATCAGGCGAAAATAGCAAGCCCCCCATTTGATCACTTACCGTGGCAGTTGGGACAATGGGGCAACACTTGATATGCCGAGCTTAAGAGGGTGAATAAGAGGGATGTGAACCGCCCCAAGGAATGGGGCAATTGGGGATGCGGTAACAACTCCTAACCGCATCAAGAATACCAAACTTGCAAAAGTCCCAAATTGGGACTAATATCTATTTATGAGAATTATCGCACTATCAACCTTAAAAACATTTTGGGAAGACAGCTCAGAATACATTGACGCTAAAGAGCCAACGTTAGCTTGGTATAGGCATGCATTAAACGCTGATTGGGGAGCACCGGCGGATGTGAAACAGGACTTTAGAAATGCCAGCATCCTCAAAGATGGGCGTGTCGTGTTTAACATTGCCGGTAATAAATACCGGTTAGTTGCTTGGATCAATTATGCGTACAAAGTGGTTTACATACGGTTTATCGGCAGCCATGCGCAATACGATAAAATTGATGTACAAACGATTTGAAGCCAAAAGGTAGTAACAAGAGGTAAATATAATGGACATCAGACCTATTAAAACAGATGCCGACTACCGCGCGGCATTAAACGACATCGAAAACCTAATGATGGCGGAGCCTGATACCGTCGAAGGCGAAAAGCTGGACATTTTGGTTACGTTAGTCGAGGCCTACGAAGCAAAGCATTTTCCAATGGATTTGCCAGACCCTGTTGAGGCAATAAAGTTTGAGATGGAGCGCAAAGGCTTAACCGTTAAAGATCTTGAACCCATGATAGGTAAAAGCAATCGTGTTTATGAAATCCTAAACCATAAGCGATCACTCACGCTAAAAATGATTTGGAAACTTCATGAAGGGTTAGGTATTCCAGCAGAGTCGCTGATCAAGCCACCGCAAGTTCGCGCTTTATAGTGCTGCGAATCAAAATTAGTTTGTTATGAATGACGCTCGCTACCCAAACATTTCTGCTATTGATAACAGGCTAGCTGAGCTTGAAAATGAAAAGCAGCAGCTTCTCGCATTAAGAGAGGCTTTGCGTAGCGCTCAAATCGAGCGTTCAGTACAGACATTCACGCCAGAACAAAAGGTCGCCTTATTCAGACAACGATTTCGTGGAAGAGAGGATATCTTTGCCAATCGTTGGCAAAATCAACAGGGGCGCAGTGGCTATTCCGTAGCCTGTGATAATGAGTGGGTAAGCGGGCTATGCAACAAACCCCGCATTAAATGCCAAGACTGTTCACACCGAAAGTTTAGCGAATTAAACGAGCACATTATTTACAGGCACCTTGCCGGTCATCAAGTGGTTGGTCTGTATCCACTACTTAAAGATAATTCGTGCTATTTGTTGGCAGCCGATTTTGACAAAGGCTGTTGGCAAGAAGAAGTCAAAGCAATGTCTAAAGTGTGCCAAGCGTTTGATATTCCGCACGCGATAGAAATCTCGCGTTCTGGCAACGGGGCTCACTTATGGATATTTTTTGAAACCAATATCCCAGCGAACCATGCTCGGGCACTGGGTTTCGCTTTGCTTGATAAAGCCATGGAAATATTTCCAAATCTATCGTTTGACTCCTATGACAGGCTCTTTCCTAACCAAGATGTACTTCCTGAAGGCGGGTTTGGCAATCTCATTGCGTTACCACTTCAAAAGGAGGCTCGCCTTTCAGGTCGTAGTTGCTTTGTTGACAGTGACCTGAATGCCATCGATGATCAATGGCGGTACCTTGCTGAGCTTAAAACGCTCACTCAGTCGAGTATTGACCAACTCATAACAACTATTTCACCCAACACCCTATTACTGTCCGAGCAAGGGCTAACAGACAACCGCCCTCCTTGGGAAATCACAGCCAAAGCCGCACCAATAAAATTAGAGTCTTTGCCGAAAAACGTGACCATTACCTTGGCCAACCATATCTACTTTTTGATGAGCGAGTTACCTGGGCCATTACTGGCCGGACTAAAGCGATTAGCTAGTTTTTCTAATCCTGTGTTTTTTAAAACACAAGCGTTGCGCTTTTCAACCCATGGCATTCCGAGGTTTATTTCCTGTGCTCGTATTGAAAACGGTTATCTAGCACTACCGCGAGGCTGCCTCGATGATGCGATTGCTTTGCTACAAGAGCAAAACATTTCGCCACTATTTGACGATAAGCGTGAAATTGGTAAACCATTATTAAAGCTTACCCCTGAGTTCACTTTGCGAAAGAACCAGCGTGACGCAGTGGCCGCAATATCTAAACATGACTTCGGTATTTTGCATGCGCCAACTGCATTTGGAAAAACGGTTACTGCCATTGCTATGATCGTAAAACGCAAAGTAAATACCCTCATACTGGTTCATAGCCGACAACTGCTCGAACAATGGCAAGAGCGCTTACGCACGTTCCTACCCGAAGTAACCATTGGCAGTATAGGCGGAGGTAAAAGAAAGCCGAGTGGCATTATCGACATAGCCACCTACCAAAGTTTGGTTAATAAAAAAGACAATTCCATCACTCCTCTCATTCAAGACTACGGCCATATTATTGTTGACGAATGCCACCACCTATCTGCACCAAGGTTTGAAATGGTACTCAACGAGGTAAGAGCAAAATATGTATTGGGCCTTACAGCAACACCAGAGCGACAAGATGGTCATCAAAAGATCATTTTTATGGCGGCAGGGCCTATTCGCTACAAAGTGAAACAAAGCCCTGATGAGCAATTTACTCAAACCGTGATGATTCATCAGCTCTACGATGTACCAGCAGCAGAGCTTATAAAAACAGATGAGCGCCCCAAAATAAGCGATGCCTACCGCTGGCTCGTCAATAATGAGCAGCGCACTTCAAAAATCGTCTCAGACGCCTACGAGTGTGTTCAAAATGGCGGACACCCGTTAGTCCTTACAGAGCGTAGAGAGCACGCAGAATCCATACACTCACGACTTACCGAAATGGGTATAAGCACTGTCGTACTTAAAGGCGCCATGAAAGCTGCGGAACGCAAGAACGCTGACAATCATCTGCAATCGGCTCAAGTCGTCGTCGCAACAGGAAAATATGTAGGCGAAGGGTTTGACCTACCAAGACTGGATACGTTGTTTTTGGCCATGCCCATCTCATGGAAAGGAACATTGGCTCAATATGCCGGTCGTATTCATCGTGAATCGGAAGGCAAAACACAAGTCACTATTCACGACTATGTGGACTGCACTCTCCCTATGCTGCAACGCATGTTTAAAAAACGCGAGAAAAGCTACAAGGCTATGAGGTACGCCCTTGAGTACATTGATGACAACAGTAACAAGCAACCTTCATTGAAATTAGAAAACATCCCTTCACCAAATACCAAGCCAAAATAAACAGCAGCACTTCATTAAACACTTCCCCATGCCTTTACCCCCATACGCCAAAACTGAGCTAAATCAGCTGTGGTTTGTGCTCCACAATTGGAAATAAATTCAGCAATCTCTAAGTAGCTGGCACCTTGAGATTGTTCACCATCATAGTATTGAAGCTGTGTCATGGCCGACGAAAAATGCAGCCGCTTGTCACCGTCGCGGTCAAACCGTTTTGTTAAGAAGGTATGGTGCTGTGACGAAAATTGCCTCATCTCACTTGGAAACATGTCAACACCTGCCGCTAACGCCAATTCATAACAGACCATCTCCCACGCGCCCACATCATGGGTATCGTTTAAATTGGGAAACTTAGCAATCCACAAGTGGTCTTGTTCATCTGTGACACAAGCTTTGGGCCTTGCACCACCTAATGATGAGCCTGGAGAAATCAGCATTTTCAACCAGCGGTAATACTCGTCACTGTCGATGTTATCGTCTTTTTCAATCTGCATTGCTGCATGCTCTAGCTCTCGCAAAGAAGCCATTGGCGGCGCAGCAAATTCAGAATTGTCGTCCAAAAAAGCATTCGAGCCTGTTCGCTTAAATCGAATACCACCCATCCGGTAAGAGTCATTTACGCCCAGCAGGTAATCCAATTCGTTTAATCGACTTGTTGCTCGAATGCCTTTGCGCGCCTCAATCGCCGCACGCCGCTGCATTAAAATACGCCCCCATCTATCAGGCGATGAATCAAGAAATGCGCGGAAGCTTTTATCGACTTCATCGTTTTAGAGTACACCGGAGTGGAGGGTCAGGATGGGATCAATTTGCAAGCGATAGGCTGAGGTTAAAAATGCTTTATCGTAGGCAAAACTAAACACGCCACCTCGGCTTGAATCGCTGTAAGAAAGCAGCCCTATTAGCAAAGGTGCTTCAATTGGCTGCCAGTCGGCATAGACTTCAACGATTTCACGGCTCATCTTGAACCTTCCAGCAATTTTATGTTTTGCAGCTTGATACCCACTTCATCATGGGCGGCCATTTCTGCAAAGTTGCTTTCCATGCCAAGAACGGCCATCACCTTTAAGTAAGTGCCTATGGCAACGCCCGGATCACCGGCTAAGACTTAATTCACGGTTTTATGATCAAAACCAGTACGTTCACACAGTAGCTTTTTGGTAAAACCACGTCTTTTCATCGCCAACAGCAAGTCTTCACCAAACTGCGTCAGGATTTTACGCTGCTTTGGAAACAATATATTGTGTAAGTCACGCTTAGCCATATCACCAACCAAAGGGACTATATTCCCACTTTACTCAATATAATTGGATTTATATCCTACTTTTAGGTTTAGCTTGCGCGTTGGCCAAGGCGATGATGTGAATCCCTGAATGCCAAAGGTCATCAAATTACACTTTTATGCGCATAAAAATGTAAAATTCCGCACTTTTCTGCGCGTAAAAGTGTAGGCTGAGTTATACTACAGGCAGTTAACAGTCTTAATTGGCGGGAAATGACAATGCAGCGCAACTTACTAAACGCCCTAATAACATGGAAAAATCAACCGGTGCGCAAGCCATTATTGATCGATGGTGCAAGACAAACAGGTAAAACCTATCTGCTACAAGAGTTATTTGGGAATACCTTTGCCAACATCCTTCGTATCGACTTCCTTGAAAACCCTGCCTACAAAGAAGCGTTCGATGGCTCTCTGTCACCTGACGAGCTAGTAATGAATATTGAGTTGTTAACCAACCAAGCGTTCAACCCAGAAACCGATCTGCTGATATTAGATGAAATTGGCGAATGTGAACGTGCCGTTACCTCACTAAAGTACTTTGCTGAAAAAGCACCGTCCTATTTTGTCGCTGCCAGCGGCTCGAATATTGGTTTGCTCAACACCTTCCCTGTGGGCAAGGTAGAACAATACAATTTACGACCACTGACCTTCCAAGAATTTATTTACGCATCCAACGAGCAAGCGCTGATCAAAGCGTTTGATAGTCAAGCAAGCACACCGGCAGTACACACCAAATTGATGGACAAACTCACTGACTACTTTTTTACTGGTGGTATGCCGGAAGCCGTTTCTGCTTGGTATCAGTATAAGGATTCAAGCATTCTAGAGCGTGTTGAAAAAGTCACAAAAATTCATGCCGATTTAGTGGAAGGTTATCGCCGCGATTTTGGTAAGTACGCGGGCAAGGTCGACACCACACTGATTGAATCGGTATTTAATAGCATTCCAGCCCAGCTATCACTTGTCAGCGATGAGTCGGTTAAACGCTTTAAATTTAAGCATGTGCATGAGCGTAAATCTCGTTATAGCGATTTTGAAACCGCGATCCATTGGCTTAACTGCTGCCGCCTAGCTTTGCCAAACTACCCTATTGAAGGATTGCCGAAATCTCCGTTAGCGGCCTATAAAAAAGAAAATATGGTGAAACTGTTTTTGTTTGATGTGGGTCTGCTTAATCATATGCTCGGCAGCAGTTATAAAGAAATTAAGCAACAAAACTATGAATACAAAGGTTATGTGGCTGAAAACTTTGTGCAACAAGAGCTCACTGCCATTGGCGTTGACCCAAGCTATTCATGGAATGACGCCCGTGCCGAAATCGAATTTATTTTGGCGACCGATGAAGGCGATATCGTCCCTGTGGAGGTCAAAAGTGGTAAACGTACAAGAGCAAAATCGTTGGCATCCTACGTTGAAAAATGTACTCCAAGTAAAACCTTTAAGTTAACGGGTACACAAGGCTCATCCGCATTAGAGCAAACCAATATCGTGATGCCTTTGTATTTCACGCAGTATTTACCACAGAGATGGTAAAAGCGCGTTACTTAGACCCCGAGGTCTACACAAAGTGACTTCATAGGTAACAATTTGTAGACCTTTGGTGGGCTTACAACCTTTCAACCAACCCTCAATCGGTTTTTTGCTAACGTCATTTGGCCAGCCTATCGCCTCATCGTTTAAAGCAAATCACTCAAGCGATTTAACAGTGCTTTACGGCTATTATTCGCCACAACAAAGCGCTTAAAACGTTGTTCAAACGCCGCTTCATCAGCTTTGAACTGATAGGCCTCAAACAGCTGATGCAGATAGCGTGATGCCGCATCGTAACCACTGGCGCAAGTTCGATCCGCTTGCTCTTGTGATTGCTGCCAGTAGTGCTCACGTTGATTGTAGATATACGTCAACGCTTTTTCTTTTTCCGCTTTTTCGATAGCTAATTTTTTTGCGAGTGCTGCGGCTTGCTCTTGCTGTAATTGACTTTGCGCTTGCTCAATGAAAGGAGAAATGACGGCGGAAGTTAACCAGTATTGATAGATCTCGTCTGTGTTGACAGGTTCTTTTCGCGTCAGCGCTAAGGCTTGGTGACGGGTTAGCTGGCCTTGCTCAAACAACGTGCGTAATAGCGTGTCTTTCTCTGCTTGCGAGAGATTATGGATCCACGCATCAAGCGTAAGCTGAGTTTGTTTGGCTTGGTGACTGGGTTGTTCGCTCAGCACCATGGCGAGCGCCTTAACCAATGCTAAGGGAATATCATACAGCGCAGCAAACGCCTGCTCCTCTTCCCTGAGGTGCTCAAAATCGAATTGAATTAACGGCACTCGCTCAACGCCATCATTAAAATCAAACGCTTTGAGCCACATTAAGTACACAAGGCGCCAATCCCCTTGCATTAACCCGCCGCGTAAAGCGGCTAAATGCTGGAAAAAGTCGTCAGCATGCTCATCGTCAAAATACTCATCACACTCCTCAAGGGAAAAAATCAGCAACTGCCACTCATCGTTTTCGTGAACATGAAGTCCATCACTTGAAAAGCCAAGTAACGCATCTGGAAGCGTTCCTGCTGGTAGCTTGATGTATACATCGATTGAGCCCCAATCGGCATAGTAAAAACCGATATCAAAGTATTTTAACATCAGCTCAAAAGGCTCGGCCTTTAGATCACTGTAGGTGTAATACACCTGAAAGGCCGTAGCGCTGATCTCGGCACGGCTTGAAATGGCTCTGAGTGCTTGACGTGCTTTAGCATCTAAATACCCATCCAGACGCTCAAATTTATAGTATTGAAATTCGCTCACGGTGACCTTGCTATTTATTTATTGTGAATTGAAAAGTTTGTTTTAACAAAGGCTGTACCTGAATCACTCTGGCGACTTGTTCAGCGTTTATATAACGTCTTGGGTCAATCGTTACAAATCCCCAAAACTGCAAAAATCGCTCAATAAATCGTGATTCGATGAGCATACTTAAGTTTCTTTCTGGCGAGAAGTAATCATCCGTAGGGAATACCAGCAATAGATTAGGGAAAGCTGTCATCACCTCTTTCACAAGCTGCTCCACACTGTTGTGGCTTTGAATACGCCACAGCATAAACAACCAAAAAGTGCGCAAGTCGACATCGTATTCGAAACTGTCCAAATAACCCCAGTTATATTTGCTGATAGCGGCCTCTAACATAGGTTTGAAAAAGGCCTGTATGCCTAGCGCTTGATACTGCTTTTGCGCTGATTTTTTTACATGGTAGCGGCCACTGCGCCGATAAATAATACCGCTAATTTCGGCAAGCACTCGGGTGTAGTGCAAGGCATTAAATTTGTCTTCATTGCTGCCCGAAAACTCGCTGATGCTTATACTACGTTCTAATTGAGCAACGGCAAACTCAGGCAATAACTCACTGGCCTGTTTAACCAACTTAGCCGGTAAGTTGCCTTTACTCGTGGCTTTGAAGGAGCCTTCTTGCGCCATGGCCTCATCAAGAATGAGGGCTAGATAACGCATTATTGGGCTGGCAGAAAGAGAGTCGGGAGTGCAAATTGTCACCCACTTTAATTCATCAAAAGGCGCATAAAGCCAATTGGCCATTTGCGTTGGCGTTACGCCACAAAAATCGGGATGAGGTTGATGATTGCGTTCTTGCACTTTGTGCTGCAAAGCGGCATTGAGTTCATCAAGACTCAAATTTGGGTTCATTGCCAGCATGGTTTCAACATCATCGAAGACTTGGGCATGTTGCTTGGAAACGCTGCTCATACAACAACGTTTAAATTTTTTACCACTGCCACAATGGCAAGGATCGTTTCGGCCGAGCTTCATTACTGTCCCTTCTTATTGTTATAGAAAAAGCGCTGCATTTTCTTGTTTACGCTGCTCCAATGTCTTAGCAATCACGGACATTGTTGTTTTACTGATCCCTTGTTGCTTGGCAAGATACGTAAATTGGCTGATGGCTTCTGCGACTTCTTCAATAACTTGCTTTGCATCATTCCAATTCGCAAAGCCAGCACTAGTAGCAAGTTTTTGCATCACCTTAAGCGATGGCGCTTTGCCATAACCGCCGAAAGCAGTGGCGTGTTCGTTGAATGGATGTGGGCTGTAGGTAACATCGTAAAAAGGTGCAGGGTTCCATTGACCGTCATCCGCTTGCAAAAACGCCCAGTTTTTACTGTGGTCGTCTTGGTTAGACGACAGCAGGTTAAAAACGGCACGGCGAAATTGCAGCTGCCCAGCAGCAGGAGATTTACACAACTGACGGCTGGCTTTGATCAAGTCAATATAATCTAAACTTGGCGTTCGAAAGTCTGCATCCAGCAGCCCGCAAGCGCTGTGCATATGCAAGCGACCTGAACTGCGATTACCGCTTAAACGGGCCTGCTCCGTGACATAATCAAAACGCTTAAGCGCCAACCAGGCAGACGCACCGCTTGTAGTTGGTGCTTCAATGAGTTGCCAGACTGGTGGTTGGCACTTGGCAAGCTCGGCCATTTGCAAATAAACCGCTTCACACAACCCTTCTTCATGCCCGAGCGCGAGATTTTTCGAGGTAAACTTAATCAGCCAAGCCTCATCTCCAGGCTGAGCAAAGGTTCGACAATGCTGAGTTTCCCCTGCAGGCATATAAATCTGCGCCTTAGGCCTTGCTCCACCCGAACTACCACCGGCGACTAATGCGGCCAACACCTGTTGCGTATGCCCATCTAACTCATCGTGATTATCATCCATATAATCTGACATTGAAGCATCGAACAGCGTTTGTGCTTCTAAGCCCAAGGTTGCTAAATCAATGTCCGCGTATGTCGTGGCTGAAAACTCAGACACCGGAGCAAAAGACAGCGCTCCCATGCCTTTATCACCGACAAAGGCCAGTCTATCCATCGCCGTTAATTGATTAGGTAGGATGCCCTTTTGCCGGAAAATACGATCTTGTAACAACATGCCCCAGCCATCGGGCAAACAATCCCCAAATACGCCATGTACACCTTGGTGCGGCGCTTTAGGTGCGGCTTGAACTAGCGTATTCGCTTGCAAGGTAAACGGTGATAAATTGCCAAACTGCTGCAAATAGTCGTCAGTATACTGAAAAAAAACGCCTTGCCGATTCTGCGCCAAGACTCCAACAGATATCTGCTCACCTGAGCTTAGCGTACGAGTAACATTAAGCTTCTGAATCGGTTTAAAACTCATCTTTTAGCACCTCATCAATACTCATGGGTATAGCAGCGCGTTCTTTGCTAAGTTGCGTGAGCTGATAAAGCCTATCTAGCGAATCAAGTGTCTGCCATAGCAACAGCAATTGACGAAATGAAATTTGCCCGGTCAGCTCAAATTTCTTAATGGTGGCCGCAGGTACGCAGCTTCGCTCAGCCAATGCAGCGCGCGACAGCTTTGCCTGCTTGCGTAACTCACGTAAATAAGCCGCATAAGCTTGGCTTACATCGGTATCATCAAGTAAGGTAAAATTCATCCGCAAAGACCAAATGGATACAGTTATATCCATTATAGCGAAATAAAACATAAAGTGGATACTATGATATCCATAATTGCGTAGAGTGTTGAAAAAATCACTCGATAAAGCCCTTCAAAACTGCTATTTTTAGACCCTAACAGCAGCATAAGATTAACCCGTTAGGTCAGGTGGCCTAACTTAAATAAAAAAGTCTCCGACAAACCCGGTACGGTTCAGCCATATATAACTCCATCAACCTGATTTTTTACCATTCGGTTTACCTAATTAATCATCACAAAATTATGTTGGTGATTATTTGGTAAATTTTTAAAAACTTATGTGACCAAAATTAAACGATCTTAATAAACATTAATTCCAATAAAAATATTTTAAAACGTAAGTTATTGATGTTATTGTACTTATATACACAGCAATTTATACAATTTAATGTAAATTATGTTGGTGACTATTGCCAAGGTTGGGGTCGCGAGTTCGAGTCTCGTTTCCCGCTCCAGAATTTTAAAAGCCTCAGTCGAAAGATTGGGGCTTTTTTTGTTGATTTTAAATAGTATTATTATCTATCAGAATTTCTGATACTTAAAAAAGCAAGTTAACAGAACATTACATTTAAAATTGGTGACCAAATGGTGACCAAAAAGTGACTCTATTTTTTTACGCGCTACTTTCTAAGTTGGCCGAATCTGTATGACCAAGCCCCTATCATGTAATTACACAAAAAATTATTGATTATCTATTTTATTATTCATCATCGGTATCTCTATTATTTGACTGCGCTAACAAATCATTAGTCCGCTCAAATATAAATAACTCCCCAACCTGTATATCTAAAAAATCACATACCCGATCAATAGTATCAAAATCTATTCGTGTCAAATCTCCATTATAAAGCTTATGCAATGTGGTTTTATTAATACCAGTACCACGGATAAGATCTGCTACCCTCATCCTTCTTTCAGCCAAAAGAGTTGGAAGTTTACAAATAATCACAATAAATTCCTCTAATCCGATTACTTTTTCATTGCATTTGAGCAATTTTAGAGTTAATTTATCTTCAAGGATG
The DNA here is from genome assembly GCF_013418635.1 of Acinetobacter sp. YH12131. NCBI lineage: Bacteria > Pseudomonadati > Pseudomonadota > Gammaproteobacteria > Moraxellales > Moraxellaceae > Acinetobacter > Acinetobacter sp. YH12131. Next base: position 5,934 of record NZ_VPBQ01000024.1, on the reverse strand, counting down.
TAATTTATCTCCACATCCAATGAAGTTTTACAGGAATATCATTATGACATACACCTATATGACAGCCCAACAGTTGGCTGAAAAAATTCATTACGACCCACGTACCATCCGTAACCAACTTAAGGACAGTATTTTCCTTGAGGGCATTCATTACATCCGCCCATTCGGTGGACGCAAAATTTTGTTTGTATGGGAACGTATCGAAGAAGATATGTTGAAATTCACCAGCCTAGGGCTAACCACTTTGCAATAAGGAGTCCTGCATATGGCGAATATTCAAGAACGTTATGGAAAGCTCGTTGTCGACTTCCGCTATCAAGGTGTACGGTGCAGAGAAACAACCAATCTCGAAGATACGGCCCAAAACCGTAAACTTTTAAAGAAACGTTTAGAACAGCTTGAAGCAGAAATTACTTTAGGGACTTTCGAGTATGCAAAGTATTTTCCTAAAAGCAAACGAGTTGCACAGTTTAGTGAGATACAGCAACGTAAAGCTGTACTGAGCTCATCAACACCCCTATTTAAGGATTTTGCGCATATTTGGTTTGATGAGAAAAAAATTGAATGGCGCAGTTCCTACCAGGAAAAGGTACTGATTATTTTAAATAATTATTTGATCCCTGCATTAGGCCATCAGTGCTTAGATCAGATAAAGAAGCCAGACTTGCTTGAATTCCGTTCCTCTCTCGGCAAAGTGAATTACGGTTTAAAACAAGCAAGCCTGAAGGCATCCCGAATCAATCAGATCATGACACCTTTACGTATGATACTTAATGAAGCAGCGGAACGATACAACTTTGTTTCGCCTTATAAAAATATTAAGAATCTCAAGGAAAGTCGCATTGACGTTACACCTTTTACCCTACAAGAGGTGCAAAAGATCATAGAGACTGTGCGTGATGACTTTAAACCGTACTACACCGTTCGCTTCTTCACAGGTATGCGTACCAGTGAAATCGATGGTCTACGTTGGCAAAACGTGAATTTTCAACGGCGTGAGATCTATATCAAAGAAGCATTAGTCAACGGCAAACTTGGTGATACCAAAACCTTTGGATCAGACCGTGGCATTCAAATGAGTGAGCGTGTTTATCAAGCACTCTTAGAACAAAAGAAAATGGTCAAGAACCGCTCTGAATTCGTTTTTTCTATGCGAAATGGCAACCCATTGGACTATCGCTTAGTGAATCGACGCGTATGGCATCCATTATTAAGATTTTTAGGTTTGAAAAGTCGTCGTGCATATCAAACACGGCATACTGCAGCGACATTGTGGCTCTCAGCTGGTGAAAATCCGGAATGGATTGCCAAACAACTAGGACATTCTACGACTGAAATGCTGTTTCGTGTTTACAGTCGCTATGTTCCTAATATTACCCGTCGTGATGGCAGTGCTTTTGAGCTGATGCTAGAAAAGCTCAATGAGATGGAGAATGAATATGACTAAATCATTCTTTGGTGGGGTTGTGGTGTCACAGGAAGTTGATGCAATTGCACGTGAGCTGATTGAGGAGTTTCAAATTCCCAAACTGCACAACCTCGCTTTCATGCTCAACGTCAACAAATGTTTTAATGATCATCAGGCTTTAAGGCTTTGGTTACAACGACAATTGGATGATGGGCAAGCCAATTATGCAAATTTGGCAATGAAAGCCCGCCTTTACTTAACCAATCTTGCTTACACATAAATCAAAAAACTAAGGTGATCTAATTGATGACCTTAGCCCTTTTACACCAATTAAAAGGTAGAAAACAAATAAGAGTTTTTCGTTTGGAAACCTGTCGACATCGGTGATCTCCAATAAAAAGATGATGATCTTTTGGAGAGAAGAAAAGATTTATATTTTTAAAAATTCAAAATAGATTTAGGAGAATAACCATGAATCCTTTGTTTAAAACACTCCAAATTCCAACAGAAGCAACGAAAACAGTATGCCCTATACACCAAATACCTGTAATGGAAATTGCTGGTCATAAGCTCTGCAAATTATGTGCAAAAGAAACTATACATCAATCGCAGATCGCTTATGAAGCTGAATTACAACAGTGCTTACTACAACAAAAAATCAAAAATTCAGGTCTAAATAAACGCTATCTAGACTGTGGTTTTAAAAATTATGTGATTTCATGTCCCCAACAAGACAATGCTATCCAACTATGCCAAGCCTTTGCACAACAGATTATTTCAAATCTGCATCCAAACCTTTTGCTCATCGGGACACCAGGTATTGGTAAAACACATCTGAGTGCATCAGTCATTCGTAACATTCTGCACAATACTAGACGATCTGCACGCTACACGACCAGTGCAGATATTGCCCAAAGAATGATGGACACATGGGCTGATACTGCCCATTCTGAAAATGAAGTGATCAAGCACTTTTCTAGCTTTGATTTACTGGTTATCGATGAATATGGCTTGCACGATCGGCATGAGAAACGTTTGGAAATGGTGCATAAAATTTTATATAGTCGCTATGACAATTTGAAATCGACTGTGCTCATTTCCAATTTCACCTTGGAGAAGATAAAACATGATCTAGGTGTCCGATTATGGTCACGCTTACATGAAAACAATTTGATTGTAGTGCCCTGTTATTGGAATGATTACAGAATTACTGGATTGAACCGTACCGGGTTTGTCGGAAAGTCAATATTCTGAGAGACTATCCCGATGACAAAATTAAAATATACCCCTGAAATCAGAGAAAGAGCGGTTCAATTATTGATTGAATCTGAAAAAGATTATCCATCGAATTGGGCTGCGATCACCGCTATTGCTCCCAAGATAGGTTGTACTCCTGAAACACTACGTGTTTGGTATCAAAAATATTTAGATAAACTAAATCCAGTTAAAGTACAGCAGCTTTCAGATCAAGAATGTATTAAACAACTCGAACGTGAAAATAAAGAACTGCAACGCGCCAATGAGATTCTACGTAAAGCAGCCGCTTTTTTCGCCCAGGCGGAGCTCGACCGCCCACACAAATAATGGTGGATTTTATCCATAATAATAAAGAGCTGTACGGAGTCGAGGCGATTTGTAGAATTTTACCGATCGCACCCTCAACCTATTACCGGACTCTAGATCTCTGCAAAAATCCAGAACATCGAGCAAAGCGAGATTTACATGACTTGCATCATGCTGAGGAGATTAAACGAATTTGGAAGGAAAGTTCAGGTCGGTATGGTGTACGTAAAGTCTGGCAAAAACTGAAACGTGAAGGCTATATTATTGCACGCTGTACTGTTGCTCGATTAATGAAAAAGCTAGGTATACAAGGTGTTTGGCGAGGTAAGAACAAACAAACCACCCGTAGCCGAGATGACCAAAAACGAGCAGATGATTTAGTGAAACGTAATTTTGCTGCTGATCATCCTGACCCTTGCGAAGCAGTGCTTCTCAGGTCAGTGACTTTACGTATATTCAAACTCATTCAGGCTGGGTCTATACCACCTTTATTATTGATGTGTTCTCACGAGCAATTGTTGGCTGGAAAGTATCTACACGAATGAATACAGATATGGTGCTCGATGCATTAGAGCAAGCATTGCATGATCGAGGCATGCCAAAGAATGTGATTCATCATTCCGATGTTAGCGGCAGTGTAAAAATGACCCCCTAATGGCATTTAAAAACTGACCCCCTTGGTTAATATAGCGGTCATTTGGGACTGCTCAACATGTTAACTTTGGAGCAAGCAGTGACAATCCAAATTCTTCATCAACAGGGTAAATCTATTAAAGCCATTAGTCGTGAACTGCGGGTATTGTGAAATACTGTGCGTAAATATTTACGGCAGAAGGAAACACCTTAGTATCGGCGTACACAACCTAGAACAAGTATTCTTGATCCATATAAACCCTATTTACTCCAACGTGTAAACGCAGCTCATCCTGAATGGATTCCTGCTGTTGTGCTCTACCAGGAAATTTTAAGGTTGGGATATCCAGGAAAGATCAGGATCTTGAGGGAATATCTTGCAACATTAAAACCAGTTGCTAAACCAGAACCGATCATTCGTTTTGAAACCCAACCTGGCCAACAAATGCAGGTGGATTTCACGACAATTCGACGCAACAACACGACTTTAAAAGCCTTTGTCGCAACATTAGGGTATTCCAGAGCGACTTTCGTGAAATTTTATGATCATGAACGTACCGATGCATGGATCGATGGTCTAGAAAATGCATTTCAGTTCTTTGCAGGAGTACCTCAGGAAATCCTGTTTGATAACGCTAAAACGATCATGATTGAACGGGATGCCTATCAGGAGGGGCAGCATAAATGGAACCCCAAACTGCTCGACTGCGCCAAGAAATACAGCTTTCGTCCTCGCGTATGTAAGCCCTACCGCGCACAGACTAAAGGCAAAGTTGAACGCTTTAATGGATACCTCAAATCAAGCTTTATTGTGCCATTGAAAGCAAGCCTGAAGACTTCGGGTTTACTGTTAGATGTTGATGTCGCCAATGCCCACATTGGCCGGTGGCTGCATGAAACCGCCAATCAGCGGATTCATGCCACCACGCAAGAAAAACCGGCTGTTCGACTGCAACAGGAGCAGCAAAAATTTACGCCATTACCGCTATCAGATACAGGTTTCAGCACTGTACCTGTTGCAGCAGCACAGCATGTCATGCCCTACGAGAGTTTGCAGCATCCCTTATCGGTATATGACCAGTTGCTGGGAGTTTCCTGATGAATCTGCAATACGACCGTATAGAGCAACTTTGCCAAAAGCTCAATCTGCCTGCCATCGCATCACAATGGTCACATCATGCACAACAAACATTAGGTCAAGATGGAAGTTATGCCGACTTTGTTGAAGCTATCTTGACGCATGAATATGCTGCCAGGCAACAGCGCAGCCAGCAGGTCCTGATGAAACTCTCAGGCCTGCCTCAAGTCAAAACCCTGGAAGACTATGATTTTAATTATGCCCTAGGGGCCCCTAAATCACAGGTGATTGAACTGTTCAATCTGAGCTTTATTGCTAGAGCAGAAAATGTGGTGTTTCTCGGGGCTAGCGGAGTAGGAAAAACGCACTTATCTTTGGCATTAGGCTATAAGGCCATCATGAACAACATTAAGATCAAGTTCATTACCGCCGCCGATCTCATGCTGCAACTAAGTACAGCCTACCAGCAAGGTAAACTGAAAACCTATATGCAACGTGCGGTACTGGGACCAAAGTTACTGATTATCGATGAAATTGGTTATTTACCGTTTGGACGTGAAGAAGCGAATCTGTTCTTTAACGTGATTGCCAAGCGTTATGAAAAAGGCAGTACGATATTGACGAGTAACTTACCCTTTAGCCAATGGTCTAAGTCATTTGCGGATGATGTTACGTTGACCGCTGCGATGTTAGATCGGCTATTACATCACTGTCATGTGGTACAGATATCGGGTGAAAGTTATCGTTTGAAGGATAAAAAAAGAATTGGGATTCAGCCGCAGGTTGAAACTTAATACGAGATCAAAGGGGGCAATTTTACTTCGCCATTTTTAAGGTAAAAGGGGTCAATTTTAAAATGCCGTTGACATGATGCGGATCAGTCTAAAGCATTCTCAGGAATAGAGGAGCTCGTTGCTGATGTTGTCGCTGATATGATTAGCAATAATGAAAAAGTTCCTACACCACTCTCCGGGAAAATATAGTAGGCAGTTTGTTGTCCTTGTTCTCAGTGGTTCAACAAAAACTAGCCCTCGAAGCCGCAGAACGTGGCGTGGACATAAATTGTTTAGTATCAGTAAAAAGAGCGATGTAATTTTAGTACGAGTGAGTGATAGAGCAGGAACTTATGCTTCATATATTCAGTAAATGGTATGTTTTTGAATTAATAGGTATTTTTAAATAAAGCTTTCTTTGATTTAGTGCTTTTTATTTAATAAATTAATTTTAAAAACAACTTAGGCTAATTGATAAA
>NZ_VPBQ01000023.1:0-36196 GCF_013418635.1 Acinetobacter sp. YH12131 | reverse complement strand
CTTCCCGAACTCAGAAGTGAAACCTCTTCGCGCTGATGGTAGTGTGGGGTTACCCATGTGAGAGTAAGTCATCGCCAGCTCATTATTCAAACACCCTCAACTAGCGTTGGGGGTGTTTTTTTATGTAGAAAAGAAAATATTAAAAACTATAAAAAGTGAAGGCAAAATAAAACCATCAGGGGATGGTTTTAAAGAGTAAGCATACTTTCTAAATTTGATTAGATTTCACGTAGTTGTCGACGTGCATGTTTAAGTGCTGTTCTTAAACCCTCTTCTAGTGTTGGATGGTAGAACGGTTTATCTAAAATATCCTCAAGTGTGAGTTCTTCATCAATCATCCAAGCCAATAAGTGCGCCATGTGCTCAGCAGCATCCACAAATAATTCAGCACCTAATAACTTTTGACTTTTATTATCAATATAAACTTCAATAGCACCTTTATTTTTTCCTAGCACCAAGGCGCGACCTTGTTTTTCATAAGAAACAAAGCCTGTTGTAAATGCAATATTTTGATCTTTCAGTTGTTTATAGTTTTGTCCTACAGATGCCATTTCAGGTGAGCTAAACACAATACCCACGGGTGTTAATGTTTTAATATTTTCAATATTTGGAAAGCTTAAACAATTATGCACGGCTGCACGCCCTTCATGTGCTGCTTCATGTTGAATGGGGGTGTTAGTGTGTGCATCACCCACAATAAAAATAGCATGCCGTCTGAGTTGTTTGGTGTGTGCATCAATTGTGAGCTGTTTGATGTTGTTAAAACTCGTATCAATATTTTCAAGTTGAAGCTGATCTAAATAGCTGCGTCTACCCGTGGCAACCAATACATAATCGGCAGTTAAGCTCTGTGTTTGTCCATCTTCTTGATATTCAATTTGCACGCCTTGTTCTGTTCTTTGTAGTTGTGTTGGCAAGGTTTCAAATTTGATATTCAATTCTTGACTAAGTGTATTTTGTGCAATGGTTTGTAGTTCTGGGCTGCTGAGTGAACCAACTTTACGACTACGTGCAAAAATAGTGGTCTCTACCCCTAAGCGTTGCATAGCTTGAGCTAACTCGATTGCGATTACACCACTGCCAATGACGACCAAAGATTGCGGTAAGTTCTCTAATTCAAAGATTTGATCTGATGTGATTAAGCGTTCACCTAAGTTTACTTTCCATGCTTGCTCATAAGCAGGAGTAGAGCCAACTGCAATAATAAAAGCTTTTGCGTGATATTGTTGTCCATTCACTTGAATTGTATGGGCATCAATAAAAGTCGCAAAGCCTGAAACTTTATGGGATGTTTCCCAGCGATCTACATCTTTTTGTGTGGCACGGGTAAAACGATCACGTAATTGACGTACGTGCGTCATGATTTGGGATGTATCAATTTTTGCATCTACCGTGAGTGCAACTTCTTGTGCATGTTGTATGTCGTGCATGCGATTGGCACTAGAGATGAGAACTTTGCTGGGCATACAACCAACGCGGGCACAGGTGGTGTCCCATGGACCGTGATTGATGATGAGTAGGTTTTGGGTGTATTTAATCGCTTCTTTATAGGCGCTAATGCCTGCGGTGCCTGCACCAATAATAATGAGGTCGTACATTTGTGAGCTACTTCATGTAATAAATAAATTTAGGCTAACACGAGCAAAACATTTATCATGCTTTTATTTACATAAAGCAGTAACTATGGTTACATATCTGACAATATTAATTATGTATTTGATTAACTCGTAGTTTTAGAGGGATTTGGGGAATAACTCAATGAAAAAGAAAGAAATTAGTTTGAAATTTTCGGCTGTGGCTTTAGCGGTTCTATTGGCTAGCTGTGGTGGCGGTGGTTATTATGATAACAATGCTGCTGATACTGATAAAATTGAAGATAGTGAGACTGTTGAGCAAGCTGTTGTTGCGTCTGCATTAAAAATTGAATTAGACAAATTGTCTATGGCTGCGACAAATGGTCAACTTACTGTTACGGTTAGAGCCCTTGATGAAAACAAAGGGGGAGTACCAGATGCTAATATTACTTTAATGATTGTTGATTCAACGAATAATGTTAGTAATTTAAGTGTAGCTGTGCAAAAAACTAATGAATCTGGAAATGCTGTATATGTATTAGCGACTCCAAGTACGTCGACAACATTGACTGATTTGATTAAAAATGGTTTTAAAATTATAGCTAAAACAAATAACGGTGCATTAAGCCAAGAACAAACAATTTCTGTCACAGGTGCTGATACTAACAATGGTTCTGATACTACAAGTATTGTTCTGTTTGATGCGACAAAAACTTCACTCAATGTTCGAGGGGATCAAACAACAGTAACTTTAACGGCTGTTGATGCTAATGGAGCTACTTTATCTAATCAAGCTATATCATTAAAAGTCAAAAATTCGTCTCTAAATGGCGTCAAGTTCACACCAAATGCTACTCAAACAGATAGCAATGGGAAAATTACGTATACGCTATCTTTCAGTGAATCGCAAAGAGTGAAAGATTATAGTGCAGAGCAGTTCATCAAAGATGATTTAGTGCTAGAAGCTAATTTTGGTCAATCAACTCAAGTTTATACATATAAATTAGATGTAGTAAGCTCTACTGTTCCTAAGCCTGTTGGTGCTATTTCTGTTTTGTATAATCCAACAAAAATTGAAGACTCAGCATCAGGTGTTTACTATTACAAAAATATTTCTGTACATGTAACTGATGTTGATGGGAAACCTTTACCAAATCAAGATGTGGTAATGGGAGTTAATGCTTTAAGTTATAACAAAGGGAATTATAATTTTTTTGATACAGATCTTCCCCCAGATGGTAAGGTTGATAAGTATCTTCCTGATGTAATAACACAATGTTTTTCTCCAATTACAAAAGTAAACATTGATGGTAAGCAAATTGATCAATTACAGCCTGTGAAGCAAGGACAGACAGTTCAGGTTGTTTCTTTTATTAATGCAGAGGATCAACCCGCTACTGATAATAAATATACAACAGATGCAAATGGACGCTTTGATTTAAAAATTCAATATCCTAAAATTTATGCAGGATATTTAAATATTCAAATTCTTGCGAACTCGATTGTGAGTGGTAAATCAATAAATGGTTCTACTAGTCTTGGCTTAAGCTACTTAATCAGTGATGTAGATATTGAAAATGGTATTGCACCAAATTTGGAAAGTCCGTATGGAACATCGTTAAATTGTTCTGATGGGGAATAATAAAAAAAACAGCGCTTCGGCGCTGTTTTTTATGGGGGATTTCAATTTAAAAATTAAAGAGAAGTCCCCACACTCACACCCACCGTCGGGCGTACTTGCATAGAACTACAAGCACTCAGAAGCAAGACACACATCACCACCAATAAAACTTTATTCATGCAACAAACCTTGAGATTTTGCCTGATGAAATAACGCACTAGAACGAGCGCCACTACGGCAAATCATCAGAATGGGTTTTGGAAGCTCATTATAATATTTGGCGAATTCAAGAATATCTGTTTGAGAAATTTTACCGCTGTTGACAGGTTGATAAATCACACTGATCTGAGATTTTTCCGCGATATTGCGTAATTCACTCACCTTGACTACATTGCCCATCTCTTGATCAGGGCGGTTCACAATCACAGATTTAAAACCTCATCGCATCAACTGTGAAAATTTGGCAGCATTCATCTGACCTGCAACACTGACTTTGGTATTTAAAGTCTGAACATCGTTTTGAGCGTGACTCAGCGGGATACTGCTGCAGATCAGAACACAGCAAAATACATACTTGAGGATTGATCTAGTCATCCAACAAATCCATTTGTTTTGCTAACTGGAATAAGTTGTTTGAACGGTTACCCGTGCGGCAGAACATCAACACAGGTTTTGGCAATTCGTTATAGTGATTGGCAAACGTACGCACATCTACTTCAGTAATTTGACCCGACACCACAGGCTGATAGACATAATCTAAACCTGCTGCACGTGCAGCTTCTTCAATTTGCGCACTGCTTGGTTGCTCGGCACCACCTTCCATATCTGGGCGGTTATTAATAATTGATTTAAAGCCTTTTTCTACAACTTGGCTCACATGTTCAGGACCAATTTGACCCGCAAAACCGACTTGTTCAGACATGGGAATACTCCATCATTTTATTCATGACAATATGCTTTATGATAGCATTAAGCAGATTCAAGAGCAGAATGTTCTGAAATATTTATAACGATGATAACGATAAAATAACGCAATGGAGCGCTTATGCATTCCTATACGGTCGAGCCTTTATATGTCAAAAGTGATCATGAGGTGATTGCTGCAGACTTTTATCGCCCTAAATCTATAGAAAAACCCGCGGTGATTCTGATGGCGCATGGTCTAGCAGCCTTGCGTCATTTTAAATTGGTGCAATACGCACAGCATTTTGCTCAGGCAGGCTATGCCGTGGTGTTATTCGATTATCGCTATTGGGGCGGAAGTACGGGGCGTCCACGTGAGTTGGTATCCATAGAGGCGCAGTTAGACGACTGGCGCAGCATGATTTCACATATCGCGGAACGTAAGTCGATTGATGCCAAACGCATGATTCTGTGGGGAACTTCTCTGAGTGGCGGATATGTGCTGAGTTTGGCCTCACGCTTACACAATATTGCCGCGGTCATGGTACAAGTGCCTTTTGTAGATGGTGCGGAAAGTGCCAAGTTATATCCTTTGCAGCAACTTCCGAAAGCCCTAAAAATCTCCAGTCAGGACTATATGGGAGCAAAGGTAGGGATGTCGCCCAAAACGCTTGCAGTGGTGGCGCAAAAAGAACTGTGTTTTTTACCGACCACAGACAGTTATGCAGGTTATATGTCAATTGTGAACCCCGATCATTACTGGAGTGGGGAAATTCCTGCTCGGGTGTTTTTTAATTTGATTCGTTATCGCCCCATTCAAGAAGTGCGGCAAATCAACATCCCTGTGTTATTTATTGCTGCACAGCGTGACAGCCTGATTCCAATTGAATCGAGTCGTGAAACGGCCACCAATATTGCGCCTTATGTGCAATATGAAGAGTGGGATATGCAACATTTTGATATTTATCATGGAGAATGGTTTAAAAAAGTCATTCAGACCCAATTAGAGTTTTTACAGCAACTGTTTGGAGTTCAGTAAATGATTATTGTATGCCCTGAATGCGGTGCAAAAAACCGTGTACCTGAAGATAAATTATCTGCCAATCCTGCATGTGGGCAGTGTCATCAAGCGCTGATTCCGCTTGCACCCATTGAATTGAATGAGCAAAATTTCAGTAATTTTATTCAAAATAGTGACTTACCTATTCTGATTGATCTTTGGGCGGACTGGTGTGGTCCTTGCAAGATGATGGCACCACATTTTGCAACAGTTGCCAAGCAAAATCCGCAGGTGGTGTTTGCCAAAATTGATACCGAGGCCAATCCACGCTTAAGCAGTGCATTCCATGTGCGCAGTATTCCAACACTGGTATTGATGAATAAAAGCAATGAAATTGCTAGAATAAGCGGCGCGCTACGAGCGACTGAATTACAACAGTGGTTGGATCAGCAACTCAACGCCCAGTCTTAATGCACTGTTCGTGCTAATTTAATGCAAATGTCCGGAGTGAACGTGTCAGATTCTCATGCAAAACCAGAGGGAGTGCTTTCCCTACAAACAATTGCCATGCCAGCAGATACCAACTGGAGTGGAGATGTCTTTGGAGGCTGGATCGTTTCACAGATGGATTTGGCTGGTGCGATTCATGCCGAGCGTTTTAGTAAAGGACGTTGTGCCACGATTTCCATTAACCAAATGACTTTTTTGGTGCCTGTAAAAGTGGGCGATGTGATCAGTTGCTACACCAAAATTTTGAAAGTGGGCAATACTTCAATTCAAATGCAAATTGAAGTGTGGGACAGCCATGACGATTCACGTGAAGCCGTACGCGTCACCGAAGGGGTATTTACCTTTGTTGCGGTTGATGTCAAAGGCTCAAAACGTCAGATTCCTGAAGAAGCCAAACAGAAGTTTTTAGAAGCTCAGGCTAGTCAAGCATCATAAGTATCAAGCTAGTCAAACATCGTAATGAAAAAAATCCCAGCACAGTAGCTGGGATTTTTTCTTGGAGAGGAAACAGGCGTTAGGCTTGTTTCTGCTTTAAATGTGCTTTTGACACCCATGCCCACAACATTTCACACTGAATCGGAGCTTCGCCTGATTCATCAATCACACTGACATTGACCAGTGTTTCACCTTTGTCGGTGCTGTGCATGAGTTGTTGCTGTTCTGGGCTGAGTGTGGCAATGGCTGTCATTGCACCTTGAGTTGGACGTTTAAAGTCCACTTTCAGGCTTTTAATCAGCACAATGGCACTATCAGGCACATTCATGGCAGTTACAAAACCTGTAGCAGTTTCGGCAAGCAGCGCCATAGCACAGGCATGTACCTGTCCAATATGGTTTTGCATGGCTTTATGATTGGCAAGACTGACCACCACTTGCGATGGGGTTACTTCTTGATAGCGAATTTTCGCAGTGCCCACCATCGGCACGACACGACCAAAGGCTTGACTCAAAAGGCGGCTTTGAATGCCTTTCGGCAATTTTGATGTTGCTTTGACCAGTTTGTTTAAGCGATTGGTTGGTGTCATGACATCCCCAAATTAATCTTTAAAGTTGTTAAATTGCAGTGGCAGACCAAATTGTTGCTCTTTCAAGAACGCCATGACTTGTTGCAATGTGTCGCGTTTCTTGTCGGTCACACGAATTTTGTCACCCTGAATAGAAGATTGCACTTTAATGCCACTGTCTTTAATGGCTTTGTTAATTTTTTTTGCGGTATCTGAGTCAAGACCATCTTTAAGTTTGATCACTTGAATCACATTTTTACCTGATGCGGTCATTTTTTGTGGGTCAAGCGCCTGAATGTCGACTTTACGCTTATAGAAGTGATTTTCGAGCATGGTATACACTTGCTCACATTGGAAATCACTTTCAGTGGAGATTTTAATCTCTTTGTTTTTTTCATTGAGGTCGATAGAAACATCCTGACCACGAAAATCGAAACGAGTACCGATTTCTTTTTGTGTGTTTTGAACCGCATGATTCACTTCAAAAAGTTCTAATTCAGAAACAATATCGAAAGAAGGCATAATGAAGACCTTTGCAAATGGAAACAATATCTGAGATGCTAGGGATGTTTTCTTCATTTGCCAAGTGTTGTTTTACATCAAAGGAGTGCGCAATGATCCGTAAACAAGAAATTACAACATTTGAGTTCCCAGCTGACGCGATTATCTGGGATGTACGTGATGCAAGTGCTTATGCCGAAGCTCATGTTAAAGGTGCTGTGAATCAGCCAATTAACGATCTATCAGCAGAGAGCCTCACTCAGGTGTCGGCGGATCAACCCATTTACATTTTATGTGGTGGCGGAAGTAAAGCCCCACGTGCAGCGGAAAAACTAGAAGGTTTGGACAGCTCACGTGAATATGTGGTTTTAATGGGTGGTACACGTGCTGCGCGCGACGCAGGCATGCCTTTGGAACAAGGTCACTAAGTATCATCAATATGAAGAAAGCGCCGTAAGGCGCTTTTTTGTTGGGTATCGTTTTATTTCTATTTTCTCTAAGCGAGCGTTAGCTTGAAGGTGGAGGAGCTTTAAAATAAGGCTTCTTGGTTTTCACCTTTTTCTGAAAGCGTGTAGCTGCCAGTTTTTGTAGTAAGTTTTTAGGTACAGGGCATGCTTCCGCTAAAACTTGTGCTGCCAGTATTTCACTGCACAACGGAGCAAATAAAAAGCCTTTAGAACCGAGTCCTGCAAAGCTGTAAATTTCCTGATCATCACGCATTTTGCCAAGTAGGGGAAAATAATCCTGACTTTGGGCGCGTAGCGAAGCACGACCTTGCCAAGTGTCTACGGGTGCTAAGTTTTCGGAATACGTAGGAAAGACACTGTGGATAAGTTCGCAGTTATGCACATGGTCTTCTACCAAGACGTCACAATCTTCCCGATTTGGATAAAACGATGCACCTAAGATCAGTTGATCGGCATTGAGCTGCATGCAATAGCCGCCATAGCTATAGGCTTGTGATAATGGCAAAGCCTGATCGGTATTATTTACCCAGCTAACTTGCCCACGAATGGGTTTAAGCACAGGGTAATGCTCAAAAAAAGCACCGCTTTGCAGCGCTGCACAGACGATGACATGATCAAACACTCCAAGTTCAGTATCTAGGCTGTGTAAGATCAGTTGCTGTGCTGTCGTGGTGATTTGTTTAATTTGAGCTTGCTGAAACTGAATGTGCGGATGCGCAAGAATTTCATCACGCAGTTGATGTGGAGAAACTGCTCCTGCTTGCAATAAGCTTAAACTGGCAAAGTCGCTTTGTGGCGTAAGTTCGGTTGCACTCTGTGCTGCTAAAATACCTTTTGGGTATTGTGTGGCTAAATCCAGCAATTCATCGGCATGTTTAAGTGCCAGTTGATGAATCTGCAACGGACGAAATGCTTTGAATGCGGCATAGTGATTTAAAGCATGTTGCCATGCCAAAGTCATTAAATGATCAGCACTTTGATGAATTGGGCAAAGTTTTGGGTTTAAGAGTGCCAAAGGATTGCCAGAACCGCCTGCAAGTGGCGCTGTTTGGTCATAGAGCGTGACTTGATGCCCTCGTTGGGAAAATGCCCACGCACAGCTTAAACCCGCAATTCCTGCGCCTATGATCGCAATATGGCGCTGTTGGTTGCTTGTTGTGGTATTTGTTGTAATTTGAGTTTCGTTCTGATCGGATATTGGCTCTATTTCAGGCGCTTGCCAGATGGCTTTCAGCATTTCCCGTTTATGCCCAAAACCGCGTGGGCGGGTGATGTGAATACCGTGTTGTTTTAAGCCACGTTTGAGTACGCCTGCCACACTAAATGAGGCAAAAGTCGTGCCATAATCGGACAGTGCTACAATCGGGTTGAGCACGGTTTCCTGCCACATATCGGGGTTACAGGCGGGTGCAAAGCCATCTAAAAACCACGCATTGACAGGAGCAGTTTTAGCAATGACAGGAAAAACTTCCTGAGCATCGCCTAGCCATAAATCTAGGCTAAAGCGTTCATCTGGAAAGTTTAAACGATGACAGCCTGCAATAGCGGCAGGGTATTGCTGAATCAGCTGTTCAGACAGATGACTGAGTTCGGGCCAAGCCGCTAAGGCACGTATAAGATCGGCTTTGCAAAGTGGAAATTTTTCGACAGAAATTGCGTGTAAATGGCTGCGATTATTGGGACGTACCTGTTGCCATAATTGCCAGAGCGCTAAAATATTTAAGCCTGTACCAAAGCCTGTTTCGCCTACACAAAAATATTCAAAATCATTCAGCGCTGCTAAACGGATGGGTAAGTCATTGCCCTGTAAAAACACATGCCGTGTTTCTAATAAACCGTTGTCTTTAGAGAAATACACATCGCCAAATTGTTTGGAAATGGGCACATCAATACCATCGACCAGTTGCCAATCCAGCTCGGCAGTTTGAATAGGCTGAAACAAAACCAGAGTACCTTAAATCAAGAGGTGAATGCTCACCTTACCATTGGCGGCGACGTTTGGTATAGACATAGCTAGCAATTAAGAAGCCGAGCAATACGCCAACCGCGAGTGTTGCAGCACCGTATAAAAACATTTGCGCACTGCGTTCACTTTGCAGTACTTGAACTTGCACGCCTAAATTATCGTTTTTAAGTTGCAGTTCCTGATTCTGTGCCAAAGCATCGAGGTTGGCCTGTTCAACTTGTTGCAAACGTGTGCTCTGATCTTTAATCAAGGCTTTGGTTTTAGCTTCCTGAAGGGCTTTATTTTTGGCAATTTGTTCTGCAGTCAGGGGCTTATCTTGTGCAGGAGTAACCCCATTGGCTGTTGCTACAGCTGCCGTGTTGGTCACAGCAGCAGGAGCAGGTGCAGTAGGTGTGGTTGTGGCTGGCTCAACTGCATATACAGGTGAACTGAGCAGAACAGCAACAACACTGGCAACAACGAAACGCATAGCGCTTATCCTTGAGGGAATGCTTTATTGAATGGCTTAACGTCAATGTGGCTATATACGCCTTCTTTTAAGAAAGGTTCATCTTGTAGCCAAGCATCGAGTGCTTCACGACTGTCAAAATCGACAATCATGGTGCTGCCATAAAAGCCTGCTTGTGGATTGCTTGGGTCTTTTGGCATTGCCCCCGCCACAATTAAGCGACCTTCGGCATCGAGTTGTTGCAAACGTGCAAGATGTGCAGGACGGGTCGCAAGACGTTTTTCCAGTGTACCTTCACGGTCAGTACAACTCAGAACAAATAAAGGCATAGTTACTCTCGAATATCGCAGATCAGAAATTATTCAGATGTTTTAAAGTATTTGCGCAATACAATAAACTGCACAATGATAAAGGAAAACATCACAATCATGTCACCAAAAGCAGTGAATTCGCCCCAATATTTTCCGTCCATAAATAAAAATGCAAAAAATACGTGTAGGAAAGACATGACTGCAAACATGGCTGCCCAAGTATAATTCAGGTTTTTCCAGCCAGCTTCGGTCAAGTTGAACACAGGCCCAAATAAGCGTTGAATCAGTGGTTTACGGTCTTTGCTGAACCATGGTGATAGCAAAAAAGCACCTGCAAATACAATGTTTAAAATGGCAGCTTTCAGGCGAATATAAAAGTCATCGCTTAACATTAAAGTAACGCCACCAAAAATTACGGTCATAAACAGCACAATCCACTGTTGTTTATCTAAACGGAATTTTTGCATGATGAACAATGCGCCGTACACCACTAACATCGAGATGATCAGACCTGTGGTGGCCACCAAAATATGGTTGTTATCGACACCGCCTGCAGAGCCGATCAGTTGTAGTAATTGATGATTAGTATCTTTTGGATCTACAGTTTTGTATAAATAAAAGAAAATAATGAGGGGCACAAAGTCTAAAAGTGCTTTCATGTTAGAGTATCTAAATCTGATCAAATAAATGACATAGTATAAGTGATGCACGGCGTAGATTTACATACACACAGTAATATTTCTGATGGAACTTTGTCACCTGGAGAATTGGTGTCTGCGGCAATTCAGCAGGGCATTCATACCTTGGCATTGACTGATCATGACACAATGGATGGGCTGGCTTTGGCAGAGCAAGCGGCTCAGGGGCAAGATTTAAAGATTATTTCGGGAGTGGAAATTTCCAGTCAATGGTCACGTCCTGCCACTAAAAAAAGCTATAGCGTGCATGTGGTGGCGCTAAACATGCAAAATCCTGCACCTTTACAGGCGCTGCTGGAACAGCAAAAACAAATTCGTGCAGAACGTGCCAAACAAATTTGTGATTTACTCACTCCGCTGATTGGACAAGATATTTATAACGATGTGCTTCTTAAAGTTGATGGCGTAGCAGATCGGATTACTCGCACACACATTGCCAAAACTTTACAGGAAAAAGGCATTGTAACGCGTGTGCAGCAAGCATTTGATAAATACATCAAAGAAGGCAAAAAGGCTTATGTGAAATTTGATGGCTTGAGTTTGGAAGATACGATTCGGGTAATTCATGACAGTCAGGGTTTTGCCGTGTTGGCGCATCCAACCCGTTATGATTTATCTGCCACCAATATTCGTTATTTGATTGAAATTTTTGCCAAATATGGGGGGGATGCTGTGGAATTGCCGCCTAATATTGACCCTGCATCGACCCGTCAAATGGTGGATCGCATGATTGCTGAACATGGTCTAAAAGTATCTGTCGGCAGTGATTTTCATGGTGAAAATATGCCGTGGATTAAATTGGGCAATATTCCGCGGGTGAAAGATGGTCAAATTGGGATTTGGGAGAGTTTTGTTGAGTAACTCCCTCATCCCAACCTTCTCATATAAGCAGATGTGATATCCATTATTAAAATTTAGAAAGGATAAAAACTCCTTCTCCCTCTGGGAGAAGGTTGGGAAGAGGGTCTAAAGCAAATTATTGTCCTGTGCCTGAATTGGTGGTGGCGTTGGTTTACCCAACGTACCCAATAATTCAATTTCAATGGTTCTTACCATGGCATCTAAAGGTAAGTCATTGCTTTGCGTGCCAAAAGGTTCTTCAATTTCAGAACTGAGCGCATCCAGACCTAAAAAAGTATAAGCCAAAATACCGACCAAAAGCGGAGTCGCCAATCCGAGTGTAGACCCTAAACTAAAGGGCAACATAAAACAGAAAAAGTACACTGTTCGGTTAAGTAGGACTGAATACGCAAAAGGGAGCGGTGTGGTAGCAATACGGTCACAACCCGTGAGTACCAAACTCAGCTCTGTGACGTGTTGATTCATTTGTGTGTAAATAATATCGGAAATTTCGCCCTCTTTAAGTGCTTGCATTAACTCCCATTGAATCAAACTGAGCGTGTATTGCGGCGCATTGGCTTGTTGATACAGTTGGGTAATTGCTTGCTGACTCATGCCACTGGTTTGAATTAACTCGGTTGGATTGGCAGTTTGATGACGCAGGCGGTCGCGCAAGACATTGGCAAATACAATGACGTGCTGAATGACGCGTTCACGTCGTGCTTGACTAAGTATACGGCAGTCGCGGTCAAAGTGGCGCGCGTTGGCAATCAGCATGCCCCAAAGTTTACGTGCCTCCCACCAACGGTCATAACAGGCAGAGTTTTTAAAGCCCAAAAAAATCGACAGCACCACCCCAATTAAAGTAAAGCCAACCAAAGGCAATTCTGGAAAATGAAAATAACCAATATAAGACAAACCGCCAATAATGGTGGAGATCAACATCACCAAGCCCAAAGGCGGTAAGACCTTCGGTAAAATCGTGCCCCGCCAAGAAAACAGTAAGTTAAATACACTGGGTTGATCGACTATCATTTTATTAGAATCATCACAATTTTTTGATGATCTTCTGTGCTTGTGCAGGCTTTGTCAATATACAAATTTTAAGTGTGCTCAAATTTAAGCAGTTGTTGTTCGGCAAAGGAAAAATTACCTTCACTTGAGATGATACAGTGATCGATCAAACGCAGCTCTAGCAACTGACAGGCTTGCTGAATCTGCTGCGTCAGGACTAAATCTGCAGGTGAAGGTTGTGGTAAGCCGAAAGGATGATTGTGTGCAATCACAATCGCTGTGGCATGTTGACTAATCGCAAAACGTAGCAATTGATTAATGGAAATTTCACACGAATTTAATGCACCATAAAATAATTTTTTAAAGCTGATTTTGCGTAAACAGGCATCTAGACAAAGTACCGCAAACACTTCTTGGGTTTCGCCCAAAAGTTCAAAACGCAAATACTCCATCAAACGTTTGGAGTTGCTAAGCTCTAGCGCATCTTGTTTTAAATGTTCAGCCACATAACGCCGTCCGAGTTCTTTGACTGCCATGAGCTGTGAATATTTACTGTTACCCATGCCGTGAAATTGACACAACTCGGCAATGGGTGCATCGAGTAAAGTAGTGAGATTGCCAAAATGCTGAATTAGCAATCGTGCCAACTCCACCGCAGAATGTTGTTGCGAGCCTGAGCGCAGGAAAATAGCCAGTAGTTCGGCATCGGACAAACTTGCAGCACCATTTTGAATCAGACGCTCACGTGGCCGTTCTTGTTCAGGCCAATGTTTAATAGATAAATGCATTGTTATTTGACTTTTTTATTCTAAATTTGAAACTTAAATCCCAACAGATCTCTTGGGAATGACATTATTTAATGCTATTGTGAGCGCCACTGCAACAAAAAGGTGGCTTATTTGTGAGCTTCGATTTAAGCGTCCTCCCTCATAAAAACATTATTTTAGCTGTGACAGGCGGCATTGCGGCCTATAAAAGTGCGATTTTAGTGCGTCGTTTAAAGGATGCGGGGTTTAGTGTTCGCGTGGTCATGACCAAGGGGGCACAAGCTTTTATTACACCGCTGACCTTTCAAGCACTGTCAGGCAATCCAGTACATACCGAATTATTAGATACCGAAGCCGAAGCAGGCATGGGGCATATTGAATTGGCACGGTGGGCCGATTTAATTTTGGTTGCGCCCGCCAGTTGCGACACCTTAGCCAAATTTGCTGCAGGTCTGGCCGATGATTTGCTCAGTACTTTATATTTAGCCACCACTGCACCAGTTTGGGTTGCACCTGCCATGAATCAGCAAATGTGGGCAGCCAAAGCCACACAGCGTAACTTAACCACTTTGGTGGAAGATGGCGTGCATGTAATTATGCCCGATGCGGGCGAACAAGCCTGTGGAGATGTTGGTTTAGGGCGTATGCCAGAACCTGAAGATTTGGCGCATCAGGTGACGCAGTATTTTCATCAGGCACAGCGTGCTTTGGTGGAAAAATTTGGCATGTTGGCAGGCAAAAATGTCACCATTACAGCAGGCCCAACCCGCGAAGCTTTAGACCCTGTGCGTTATATTTCTAACCATAGTACAGGCAAAATGGGTTTTTCTTTGGCTGCAGCCTGTTATGCAGCAGGGGCAAAAGTCACGCTTATTGCAGGCCCAGTTAGTTTAGATACGCCAAATGGGGTACAGCGAATTAATGTGTCTTCTGCAATTCAAATGCTAGATACCAGTTTGCAGATGCTTGAACAAGGCTGTGATATTTTCATCGCTACAGCAGCAGTGGCAGATTACCGCGTGGCAGAAATTGCGGAACACAAAATTAAAAAATCAGGCGATGAGCTGAATGTGGCCTTGGTCAAAAACCCAGATATTGTTGCGACTATTGCTCAGCAGGAAAAACGTCCGTTCATGGTTGGCTTTGCTGCAGAAACTCGTAATGTTGAAGAATATGCAGCGGGCAAATTGGTGGCGAAAAAATTGGATATGATCGCTTGCAATGATGTTTCCCGTGCCGATATTGGTTTTGCTTCTGATGAAAATGCCATGACGGTATTTTTTGCCGAAAGCTACCGTATGGAAAAACGTGATTTAGAAAAAGCCTCTAAACAGGAAATTGCTCAGCAACTGGTCGAAGCGATTCATGATGCCTTATATCGTGATCCATCACAGGATGATGATTTTTAATCATATCTTCTATCCTAAAATGGATGGCAAAAAAACCGCTGAAATTTCAGCGGTTTTTTACATCCAATCGCTAATTAAGCTTGACCTTCAGCTGCAGCGGCTTGAGCACGTTGCATATTGGCTTCAAACTCGGCATCGAAGTTGATTGGCGTTAAGTATAATTGTGGAAAGCTACCTTTGGTGACCATATCATTTACAGATTCACGCAAGAATGGGAACAAAATGTTCGGACAGTATGCGCCAAGAATGTAGGGTAAACGCTCTTCTTCAACGCCATCAATTAAGAAAATACCGGCTTGGGTCACATCAACAATAAATGCAGTATCGCCCGCATTGTTGGCTTGAACCACAACTTTTAATGCGACTTCAAAGTGGGTCGGATCAATTTTTTCTGCTGAAGATGACAGGTTGATGTTCAATTCAGGCTGCCATTCTTTGGTAAATACTTGTGCTCCAGGAACTTCAAAAGAAATGTCTTTAGTATAAATACGCTCTATAGCCAATTGTGGTTGAGCTTGTTGTTCTTCACTCATGTTAAATCCTTAAGAGTTGGTTATCGTGTTATGTTTATGCCAATAGTTGATCAAGCTTGCCTTCGCGATCTAACGCATATAATTGGTCAAAGCCGCCAATAAACTGGTCATTGATGAAAATTTGAGGAACGGTACGATGATTGGTGCGTTGCATTAATTCAACCCGTACTTCAGGTGCTTCATTCGACAAATTAATTTCTTTATAGGCAACGCCTTTACGCTCAAGGAGTTGTTTTGCGCGAATGCAGTATGGACATACAGTCGTTGAATAAATAGTGACTTCAGCCATGATTGTTCTCCTTGCGAAAAATATTGGGTAAAACTATTTGCTTTTTACTAAAGGTAAACCTTGTGCTTTCCAGTTGCTAATACCACCATCTAAACGATAGGCATCGGTATGTGCGACTTGTTGTAAAGCACTGCCTGCAACCTGACCCAAGTTACAGATAAAGACCAATGGACGATCTGAGGTTTTTAACTCTTCAACATGCTTGGTAATTTGGCTATAGGGAATATTGCGGCTACCACTGATATGACCTTCACGAAAATCTTTGGCATCACGTAAATCAATCAACATGGCATTTTTAGCTTTAACTAAAATACCCAAAGATTGTGGGGAAATTTTGCGACCATTGCGTTGACCTTCTAACACAAAGAACAACACTACCAATACAGCCAGCGTCCCAAATAAGAAGGGATGATTCCCCATAAATTCGAACCAACGTTCCACAAGTCACCTAATTACAATGTCAAAATTGTTCAAGAGTATAGCGTATAAATATGGCGATCAAAAACACCGCTTCAAGGGCAGCGCCACAATAAAATTAATTTTTTTGTTGCGCTTCGGCAATTTCATCACACAGTCTTAAATAACTGTCTAAACGACGCGATAAAATTTCGCCTTCTGCAGCAGCCAGTCGCAGCGCACATTGCTTTTCATGTTTATGGGTACAGTTGCGGAATTGGCAATGACCCAACAGGTTTTCAATTTCAGGAAAACCATTTTGAATTTTATCTTGGCTCAAGTGCCACAAACCAAATTCACGAATCCCCGGTGAGTCAATTAAGGCAGCACCATCTCCAAAGCCAATTAAACGAGTAGAGGTTGTGGTGTGCTGTCCAAGTGCCGAGTTTTCCGAAATGATATTGGTCTTTTGCGCCGCTTCGGGCACGATGGCATTAATCAGCGAGCTTTTACCCACGCCCGATTGCCCGACAAAAGCTACCGTTTCACCTGCTAAACGTGCCGCTAAATGCTCTAAATTCGCATCGGACTGGGTTTGCATGACTTCATACCCCAAGTCTTGATATTCCTTAAGCAAGTCTAAAATCGGGTCGTTTTCTTTGAGCAAATCAGATTTGTTTAAGACCAATAAGGCGGGAATATCGGCATCGGCACAAGCAACCAAATAGCGGTCAATCAAGCCCGGTGCAGGTTCAGGCAAAGGCGCAAAAACAATCACAATCAAACTGATATTGGCGGCAACAGGTTTAACTTTGTGATAACGATCAGGTCGGGTCAATAAAGATTGGCGTGGATGAATCGCGGTAATAATCCCTAAACCTGTATTCGGATCGGCTTGCCATTTGACCCGATCTCCCGTCACCAATAATTCTAAATTGGTGCGAGTATGACAACGCCAAATGCTGCCTATTTCGATAGGTTTCCAAAACGGTTCAGGCTCACCTGCGTGCACCACAGGTTTTTCAGGATGAATTTCAGGAACAGATAAAGCCTGCACTTCTAATTGACGACCATAGTGTTGTACCACCAAGCCTTCTAAATCATGTGAAGTGTCAATGTCTGCCTGACGTGACTTGTGTTGTTTTTCAATTCGACGTTGCTGTTGTTCAGTCAATCGACGCTTACGAATTAAAGCCATTCATATCCTAAAAAACCATGAACTCAGGATGGCAAAAATAGCATGAAGCGGGGGCACAGTTACAGCCAAGAAGCAAGAAATTTGCTACTATGTTGTTTTTAAGCCGAATAAGATTGCACATTTATGAGCAGCACGCCTGATACTCGCCTCATTTGGATTGATTTGGAAATGACAGGTTTAGATACCGATAACGACCAAATTATTGAAGTGGCTACCATTGTGACTGATGATCATTTAAATATTTTGGCAGAAGGTCCTGTGCTGGCTGTGCATCAACCTGATCGTATTTTAAATGCCATGGATGAGTGGAATACACGTCAGCATGGACAATCGGGCTTAATTGAGCGTGTGCGTCGCAGCAAACTCACTGCGCAGGATGCAGAACAGCAAACTATTGAGTTTCTGAAAAAATGGGTTAATCCTAAAACATCGCCAATGTGTGGCAACTCAATTTGCCAAGACCGCCGTTTTTTACACCGTTTAATGCCTGAATTGGAACAGTACTTCCATTATCGTAATTTGGATGTTTCATCAGTGAAAGAGTTGGCAAAGCGCTGGCGTCCAGAAATTATGAGCGGTTTGAAAAAGAATGCGTCGCATTTGGCGATGGATGATATTCGTGATTCGATTGCCGAGCTGAAATATTATCGCCAATACTTTTTTATTATGAATCAGGACTAAAACCTTTTTCTGCGTAGGAGATGGAGCTGTAACAGCGATCTCTTACGCTTAAACTGTGTTGGTCACTCATAAATAAGAAATAATAAGATATGACGCAGCATTGCCTTATGCCTTACTTTATATAAAGATATTAGAGGCAAGTTTGTATAAAGCTAAGCAATGCTTAGGTGTTCATTGGTTAAAAGCCAAGCAAAACCAAAAGCTTTATTTTCCTGCCTGCCAAAAAGCTTCACCCGCCTGAATTGGATCATTGGTTTCAGCTAAGGTGTTCAGCCAAACATCGTATTGCGCAATAATCGGGTGTTGGCTAGGGTGAAAATCAGGCTTAAACCAGTCTTGAAATTGTGGCTTCATTTTGCATAATTTTCCATTTTTACCCAATAGCCATTGCAGTCCGCGTGCATTCATCTTTAAGCGTTGTATGAGGCTAAAACCATCGTATCTGAGCATGACGTTGGCACGGTAAAGGGTAAACCCAAACATCAAGCCTGTGGTGAGTACCAATGCCATTTTTCGGGTCACTTCAGGCACATTGCCCACCTGTTGCATCACATCAAACGCGACATCACGATGCTCCATTTCTTCAATCGCATGCCACGCAAATAAAGCACGGACATACGGATGTGCATCTTTCAGGGTGTCTTTTTCGCCATAAAATGTTTCTGCCATAAGTGCTGTTAAATGTTCAGCTGCCGCCGTCATGGCAATGTTGTATTGAGGCGAGCGATATTTCAGTTCGAACTTAAAAATTTTATTCAGACGCTGAATAAATTGATCTACTGGCATACCTTGATCTTTCATGACCTGATTCATTTTGTCATGTGCAATGCCGTGTTGTGCTTCCTGCCGAATAAAATCTGCAACGCGTTGTTTAAGGTCTGGGTCTTGAATTTGATCGCGAAACAAACGTACTGATTGAATAAAGTAACGCTCTCCGTCAGGAAAGGTCAGGCTAAGCGCATCAAACATACGTGTCAGAAAAGGGTCACCCGCAAACCAGTAACGTGGAATTTCGCTTAACTGAAAATCAAGATTGCTGCGGACAATAGGCGCAGCATGATATTGGACAAGTGCATTCATTTTATTTTACTAAGCAGAGTCGATCATGTTTGCAGTATGTCGGGCTTTAGCGGATTTGTTTTGACAGTACTTGCCAGTTTTTATACATTAAACGACAAAAGAAAATGATTCATGTCAACATGAGCACACACATTCACGAAATTCAAATTCCAAATGGCTATTATCAGTTATGGCTGCGCTACCTTTCTGAGCGTGGTCTAATGCCAGAACAGCTAGGGTTTTCTGCGGCACAATTGCAACAGTTACAGCATGTCCTGTCATTGCCCTTAGATACGCAGTCCTCTTATCTATTGTTTACAGAGGTGATTCAGCACAGCATCCAATTTTTGGATTGTCCCCAGCTAATATTTGAGTTGGCAGCTTATATTCAGCCTGAACATTTTGGTGTACTCGGTTATATGGCCTCGCGTAGTAACAGTGTCGCAGAAGCCATTCAGTACATGATGCGCTTTAGCCGTTTGGTGGTGGATGGTTCGGCTGCTGTGCCCATGCGTTTATATCAACAACAGGATGCTTTGTATTTGTCTTGGCCCTTGGTCGATGAAAAATATAGTTTGATCCATGAAATGACCTTTGCTTGTATGGTGCAACTGGCCACTCAAATTTTTGACTTTCAACATTCACCCATTCGGGAAATCCACTTTGCCCACGCCGCACGCATGCCTGTGCGACAGTATGAAAATTTTTATCGCTGTAAAATCTTGTTTAAACAAACGGAATATCAAATTGTTTTAAATTTGGATAGTTTAACGATTCAACCACAACAGGCAGACCCTTCTTTAATTCATTTGCTGACCAAGCAAGCTGAAGATGCGATTGCATTAAAACCCAATGTCGATAGCGTATTGCAGCAAGTTCAAGAAATGGTGGCGCAATATTTACGGCAGGAAGAAAACATTCCCAGTATTGAGTTTGTGGCGCAGGTGTTGTGTTGTTCGGTACGCACGTTGCAGCGACAGCTCAAACAAGAGGGCACAGGCTTTAAGCAGATTATTGAAAAAGAGCGCATGCAGCGCTGTGAGCAGTTGCTTATACAAAATTTGGGGCTGTCTGAAATTGCACAACAATTGGGGTATTCAGATCAATCTGCTTTGGCGCGGGCTTATAAGGCCTACACTGGGCAAACCTTGCTTAAAGCCAAACAGGCGTTACAGCAGGGTGAGTATGAAAAGAAATAGATAGGCATTTAAGTTCTAGCCTGATGAAGAACTGTCTTTTCAGCCCAATGTGTCATAGCAACACGGAACAATAGCATTGGAAAAATAGCGCTGAGCAATCACTTTGAATCAGCTTTTGCAAGGTTATGAAATGAATGATTTAGATGCTAAGTATTTTGTTTATATCATTTTTTAAAAGTTTAAATACAAAATTGGGCAAAAAGCACAAACCGATAAGCAGGCCAAATTAGGCATCTTTGATCATTGAGAAAAAAGCGCAAATATTAGTAAATGTAGCCTCGCGGTTGTTCTGAATAAATCGTTTTGCAAACAGAAATACAGCAACCCATGCCAGTGCGCTATTCATTGTGTAAAAAATAGCGTTACAATGGGTCGATTTGTATTTCTACAATAGCAAATGTCTCAGTTTTAATCATTCAAGGAAAATACAACCCTATGTCACGTTTAGCCACACGATTTGCACAGCTTGAATCTCAACAGCGTAAGGCCTTGGTTTCTTATGTTATGGCAGGTGACCCTCATCCAGAAGTCACAGTTCCGTTGTTACATCAAATGGTCGAGGCAGGGGTAGATGTCGTTGAATTAGGTTTGCCGTTTTCAGACCCAATGGCCGATGGTCCAGTGATTGCCCTTGCAGCAGAGCGTGCTTT
The DNA here is from genome assembly GCF_013418635.1 of Acinetobacter sp. YH12131. Classification (NCBI taxonomy): domain Bacteria; kingdom Pseudomonadati; phylum Pseudomonadota; class Gammaproteobacteria; order Moraxellales; family Moraxellaceae; genus Acinetobacter; species Acinetobacter sp. YH12131. The sequence continues at coordinate 15,159 of NZ_VPBQ01000023.1, read as the reverse complement.
GGCAGGTGGTACCAGTACGCTAAAGGCTTTAGACATGGTCAAAGAATTTCGTCAAAAAGATCAGGAAACCCCTGTTGTGTTGATGGGATACTTAAACCCTGTAGAAGTGATTGGTTATGAAAAGTTTGTTGAATATGCTAACGATTGTGGTGTAGATGGTGTGCTTTTGGTGGATTTACCACCAGAGGAAGCTCAAGATTTTGACAACATCTTAAAGAAATATGAGATGGATCAAATTTTCTTGTTGGCACCAACATCGACACCAGAGCGTATTCAGTTTGTGGCAAATCAAGCCAGTGGCTTTATTTACTATGTTTCCTTGAAGGGCGTGACAGGCGCAGCAACACTTGATGTTGCAGAAGCAGCAACACGCTTACAACAAATTAAATCTGTTACAAATGTGCCGGTTGGCGTAGGTTTTGGTATCAGCGATGCTGCCTCTGCCAAAGCAATGGGTGCAGCTGCCGATGCAGTCATTGTCGGAAGTGCTTTTGTAAAACAATTTGCGAGCCTTGCCCCAGAACAAGCCGTCATTGCAACGGTTAACAAAGTGAAGGAGCTTCGAGCTGCGCTCGATGAGTTAGTATGAATCAAGAAGTGAAAACAGGGAAAATTCTAAGCCCATCGACGCCGTGGACTGAACGTGGTGTGCCTGGTATTGAAACACCAGATGAACAACAAGCCTTAAAAGCTATTTTCACTGAACCAACGATTGAATGTCCTGAATGTCATGCGTTGGTCACCCGTACCGCAATGTCTTTTAATGCGTATGTATGTCCACAATGTGACGAACATTTACGTATGAAAGCGCGTGAGCGTTTAACTTGGTTCCTAGATCAAGTTCAACAAGAATTAGGTCAAGAATTTTCTGCCAAAGACCCGCTGAACTTTGTAGACAGCAAGGCTTATCCTGAGCGTATGTCTGAAGCGCAAAAGAAAACTGGGGAAACGGAAGCCTTGGTGGTAATGCAAGGTTTACTTAAAGAAATGCCGGTAATTGCTTGCGCATTTGAGTTCGACTTTATGGGCGGCTCTATGGGTACGGTTGTTGGTGACCGTTTTGTTCAAGCGGCTGAACGTGCTATTAAACAGAAACAACCTCTAATTTGCTTTGCTGCATCTGGCGGTGCACGTATGCAAGAAGGCATGCTGTCTTTAATGCAAATGGCACGTACCTCTGCAGCGATTCAGCGTATGAAAGAAGCAGGCTTGCCATACATCGTGGTGTTGACACATCCTGTATATGGCGGTGTAACAGCATCATTAGCAATGTTGGGCGATGTACACATTGCTGAACCTAAAGCGATGATTGGTTTCGCAGGTAAACGTGTGATTGAGCAAACAGTACGTGAAAAACTGGAAGAACCGTTCCAGCGTGCAGAATACTTGCTTGATCATGGCGTGGTCGATCAAATTGTCCATCGTCATGCATTACGTGATACAGTTTATCGCATTGTGTCGAAACTGATGAATTTGCCTTGAACATAGCACCTCTTGCAACCGATGATTTAAATACATGGCTCAATTATTGGAGCCATGTTCACGTTACGGGTATTGATTTAGGTTTGGAACGGGTGATTCCCGTTGCCGAAAAACTGGGTGTGACTCAGCCAAATGCCAAAGTCATTACGGTTGCAGGAACCAATGGTAAAGGTTCAACCACCACCACTTTGGCAGCAATTTTAAATACCCAAGGCTATAAGGTAGGGTTGTACCAATCGCCGCATATTTACCGCTTTAATGAGCGGGTCAAATTAGCAGGAAACGAAGTTGATGATCAAAGCTTGATTGATGCCTTTGTGCAGGTCGATCAAGCACGACGCGCCTGCGCTCTGAGTTTATCTTTCTTTGAAGCGACCACGTTGGCTGCCTTTGTGATTTTTAAAGCACGTGACTGTGATGTCTGGGTGCTTGAAGTCGGTTTGGGTGGACGTTTAGATGTAGTGAATGTGGTGAACCCAGATGTGGCCGTGATTACCAATATTGGGTTGGATCATGTTGACTGGTTGGGCGATAGCATCGAAAAAATTGCTTATGAAAAAGCAGGGATTATTCGTCCGAACATTCCAGTGATTTTTGCAGGTCAGCAAGATTTACCACAAGCCATTCAAGACAAAGCAACAGCGTGCAAGGCGCCGTTATTGGTCTTAAATCGTGATTATTTTTATCGTGCTTCTGACGATGGCGAATCTTGGATGTTTGCATCTTCAGGTTGTACCTTAAAACTTCCAACAGGCAGTTTGGCATTAGATAATATTTCTACCGCAGTGGCAGCTGTATTAAATAGTGGCTTAGCGGTTTCTCAAACGGCAATTGCAGAAGGGATTCAAGCCGCTAAATTGGCGGGACGTTTTGAAGTTCGTCAAATTCAGGGTAAAACCGTGATTTTTGATGCAGGGCATAACCCGCATGGCGTTGAATTTTTGTTAAAGCAATTGCGCAATTTCTTAAATTACAATAAACAGTACACAGAAGTGGTTGGTGTTTTTTCAATGTTGGCAGATAAAGATATAAATTCTGTCGTTGAGTTATTGAAAGATACGGTGTTAATGTGGAAAATTGCCGCATTAAATGTGCCACGTGCGGCAGAGATCACGGTTTTAGATCAAGCTTTGCAAGGCGAAACAGTACAACACTTCGACAGTGTGCAATTGGCTTTTAAATCAGCGCTGGATGAAACAAAAAATAATCAGCTGATCTTGGTATGTGGATCATTTCATACCTTAGAAGCGGTATGGGAGTATTTGGAAGAATGTCAATGAATAACAAACAACGCTGGATGGGTGGCGTTGTTTTATTAGGTGGTGGTGTTTTATTGGCAGCATTGCTTTTAAAAGGGCAAGAAGAAATACATCAAAATAATGTCAAAACCCCAAGCCAAGCTGAACAAGTTCAGAATAAAAATGCCAATCAAGCAGAAATGGTGCAATTGCAGCCTCTAACTGTAGATGTCGAAACCGAGCAGCGCCTGCTAGAAGAGCAGCGCCGTGCACGTGAAAAAGCGGTAGCAGAGCAAGAAGCGCGTGCAGCCGAATTTTTGGCAATGCAGCAACAGGCTGAAGCTGAAGCAGCACGTAAAGCAGCAGAAGAATACGCAGCTTTAAATGCCCTGCGTTCAGGTCAGCAGCAAAGCTCAGACAATATTCCACCTGAGCTGGTGGAAGATGAACAGGCTAAGCAAAAACGTTTGGCTGATGAAAAAGCCGCTCAGCAAAAGAAGTTAGAGCAGCAAAAGGCAGCAGATGCCAAGAAAGCTGCAGAGCAAAAAGCAGCACAAGAGCGTAGTGCCGCAGAGAAAAAAGCTGCAGATGAAAAACGACTAGCTGAAGAAAAACGAATTGCGGAAGAGAAGCGCAAGGCTGAAGAAAAACGCCAAGCCGATGCAAAACGTAAAGCGGAAGAAGAGCGCAAAGCGGCAGAAGCGAAAAAAGAAGCAGAACGTAAGGCTGCTGAAGAAAAACGTAAAGCAGATGAAAAGCGTAAAGCTGAAGAAGCGGCTAAGAAAAAAGCTGAAGCAGAAAAAGCGCGTAAGTTACTGGAAGAAGGCGACAAGCAGTGGATGGTACAAGTGGCTTTGGCTGCTAACCAAGCCAATGCCGATGCTTTGGCGGCAAAACTGAAAGCCAAAGGTTATAAAGTCACCCAAAGTCCAACGTCTAAAGGGGTTCGGATTATGGTTGGGCCATCTAAAGACCGTGATGCTGCCGATGCAACCCGTAAGAAAATTACCGCAGACCCAAGTTTGAATATGAAATCTGCATGGGTGATTGATTGGGTGCCGTTAGATAAACGTGACTAGATCATTCGATCAAGATGTTTATTAAAAAAGGATTTAATCTTTCAGGTTAAATCCTTTTTTATTTAGGCTTTTGGTATTTGATATTGCGCTAAGGCAATTGGATCATGTGCGCAAATAATCTCAACTTGTGGTGCAGTTTGAGCCAAATGCTGAATATTCGCTAAAGTCTTTAAACGCATTAAATTATTTTCTGCAAACAAATACTCAACTGTATGTAGTGCTGGGAAGCATTGTTTAGGGTCTAGCTGTGCTTGCGCATAATAAGCATCGCCACAGAAAAATAACCAGCCCTGTGCCTGCCGAATGGCAATGCCACAATGACCAGCGGAGTGTCCAGGCAAAGGAATCAGTAAAATTTCATCCTTAAAAATTGTTAAACCTTGCACACGATTAAAATTAAACCAAGCTTCACCTCGTGTTGGTTCTAAAAAATCCCAATGAGTATGTTGCTGAAATTGCTTAGGTTTATAACGCATGCGATTTTTTAAAGACTTTAAATTGCAGGCTGCCTTGTATTCACTCGCGAGGATATGCACAGTCGCGTTTGGAAAATCAGCAATCCCACCCGCATGATCAAAGTCCAAATGCGATACCAAAATATGTTGCACATCACTGGCCTGATAACCAAGTTGCTGGATTTGCTTGAGTGCGGTCTGGCTTAAGTCGTGTTGAATCCGAGCGGTATGGGTCAGTAATGTGCCTAAACGCTGTTTGGGATGTAAATAATCCTCAACGCCTAAGCCTGTATCGACCAAGACCAAGCCTTGATCTGTTTCTAATAATAGACAATGGCAGACCAATTTTGCCTGCCAACCTTGTTGTCCAAATAAAGGCGCACAGATTGGGCAAAACGTGCCGCAATGTAAATGATGAATGTTGTAGATCACAAAATGACGTTTTTTTATGAATGTTATTTTGCTTATACCTGATCTGTTGTGTGTCGCCAATCACAATCGGATTAACGGAATTGGAGCATAAAAAAGCCTATCCGAAGATAGGCTTGCTCATGTAACACTTAATTAAGTGCGGTTCGGTTGTTTGGTCAAACGTAAATAAGGCTTGATGGCTTTATATCCACTTGGGAAGCGTTCTTTAAGCTCTGCTTCGTCCTGAATGGCAGGCACAATGACCACATCTTCACCATCTTGCCAGTTAGCAGGGGTTGCAACTTTGTAATTGTCAGTCAGTTGTAATGAGTCAATCACACGTAAAATTTCATGGAAATTACGCCCTGTAGATGCAGGATAAGTGATGATCAAACGTACTTTTTTATTCGGATCAATAATGATCAGCGAGCGTACAGTCAGTGTTTCACTGGCATTTGGGTGAATAAAATCATACAAAGTAGACACTTTACGGTCTTGGTCGGCAAGAATTGGGAAATTAACTGTCGTATTTTGAGTTTCGTTAATATCTTGAATCCAGCCTTTGTGAGATTCTGCATCATCTACAGAAAGGGCAATCGCTTTAACATTACGTTTGCTGAACTCATCTTTCAGTTTTGCGGTATAGCCTAGCTCGGTGGTGCAGACAGGTGTGTAATCGGCAGGATGCGAAAATAGAATGCCCCAGCTGTCACCTAAAAATTCATAAAAATCAATTGGGCCTTCATTTGAATCTTGCGTGAAGTTGGGTGCAGTGTCACCTAAGCGAATAGTCATTGTGTACCTCTGTCTTGTTTTGTTGTGTGATGTGTGCGTACTACTATGCGCCATTCCTTTTGCAGAATTAAATAGTGTTTTTGTATTTTCTTATGAGTAAATAGAATAAGTGATGTGGTTTTTATTGCATTTTCAAAATAGATTCATGTGCTATTGCTATATATCGTCCGCTCGAAATTTGTTACATTAACTGCCACTTAGCAGCGAGAAATGGCAAGTAGAGATTGGAATTTTTAATAGGTTTTTGTGCAAAACCCTTGTACTTCAAATTTCTAGTACCATAATAACCACTAAGAAAAACCTATTTATTTGACAAGCAAGATTTAGAGAGTTTATTCATGTTGGCAAGTCTGATCGGAGGAATCTTCGGTACTAAAAATGAGCGCGAACTCAAACGCATGCGTAAAATCGTAGACAAGATTAATGCGCTCGAGCCGACGATATCTGCCTTAAGCGATGCAGACTTATCTGCAAAAACCGAAGAATTCAAACAACGTTATAACAAAGGCGAAAGTTTAGATAAATTATTACCAGAAGCATTTGCAGTATGTCGTGAAGCCGCCAAACGTGTCATGAGCATGCGTCACTATGACGTGCAGTTGATTGGTGGTATTACCTTGCATGAAGGTAAAATTGCAGAAATGCGTACAGGTGAAGGTAAAACCCTAATGGGAACTTTGGCCTGTTATTTAAATGCTTTAAGCGGTCAGGGCGTGCACGTCATTACTGTGAACGACTACTTGGCACAGCGTGATGCCGAACTCAACCGCCCTTTATTTGAGTTTTTAGGTTTAAGCATTGGCATTATCTATTCCATGCAAGACCCGACTGAAAAAGCACAGGCTTATCGCGCAGACATTACCTACGGTACCAATAACGAATTTGGTTTCGACTACTTGCGTGACAACATGGTGTTCTCGCTGAGTGAGAAAAAACAGCGTGGTCTGACTTATGCCATTATTGATGAAGTGGACTCGATCTTAATTGATGAAGCACGTACCCCATTAATCATTTCTGGTCAAAGTGATGACTCATCGCAGTTATATGCAGCAATCAACACCATTCCGCCAAAATTGCATGCACAAAAAGAAGAAAAAGTAGCCGATGGTGGACATTTCTGGATTGATGAAAAACAACGTACTGTAGAAATGACCGAAATTGGTTATGAAACGGTAGAAAATGAATTAATTCAAATGGGTTTATTGGCAGAAGGCGAAAGTCTGTATTCTGCATCTAACCTGAATTTGGTGCATCACGTATCTGCAGCTATTCGTGCGCACTTCTTGTATCAACGCAACGTGCATTACATCATCCATGATGGTGAAGTGATTATTGTCGATGAAAACACAGGTCGTACCATGCCTGGCCGTCGCTGGTCAGAAGGTTTGCACCAAGCGGTAGAAGCGAAAGAAGGTCTAGAAATTCAGCCTGAAAACCAGACTTTAGCGACCACAACCTTCCAGAACTATTTCCGTTTATACAAAAAGCTTTCGGGAATGACGGGTACTGCAGACACTGAAGCTGCAGAAATGAAAGAAATTTATGGTCTAGATGTCGTCATCATTCCAACGCACCGACCAATGATTCGTAATGACCAAAACGATTTAATTTATTTAAACCGTACTGGTAAATACAACGCGATTATTCAAGAAATTCAACGCGTGCATGAAGCGGGTGTCGCACCAATTCTGATTGGTACAGCGACCATTGAAGCTTCAGAAATTTTATCGGATAAACTGCGTGAAGCAGGTATTCAGCACGAAGTATTGAATGCGAAGCAACACGAACGCGAAGCTGACATCATTGCGCAAGCAGGCTCACCACGTGCGGTGACTATTGCCACGAACATGGCGGGTCGTGGTACAGATATTTTGCTAGGTGGTAACTGGAAAGCTTTGCTAGCCAAAATTGAAAACCCAACTCCTGAAGATGAAGCGCGTTTAAAGGCAGAGTGGGAACAAAACCATGACATGGTGTTAAGTTCAGGTGGCTTACACATTATTGGTTCAGAACGTCACGAATCGCGTCGTATTGACAACCAGTTGCGTGGTCGTGCAGGTCGTCAGGGTGACCCAGGCGTGTCACGTTTCTATCTGTCACTCGAAGATGACTTAATGCGTATTTTCGCAGGTGATCGTGTTGTAGCAATGATGCGTGCTATGGGCTTGCAGGAAGATGAAGCGATTGAACACAAAATGGTGTCACGCTCTATCGAAAATGCACAGCGTAAAGTTGAGGCACGTAACTTCGACATCCGTAAAAACTTGTTGAAATACGATGACGTAAACAACGAACAACGTAAGATCATTTATTCACAGCGTGATGATATTCTGGCAGAAAGCACGCTGCAAGACTATATTGAAGAAATGCACCGTGAAGTGGTCACAGGTATGATCGCCAATTATATTCCACCAGAATCGATTCATGATCAATGGGATATTGATGGTTTAGAGCGTGCCTTGCGTGATGATTTGGGCATCGAATTACCAATTAACCAATGGCTCGAAGATGATCGTCGCCTAGATGAAGAAGCTTTGGTTGAACGTATTGCCGATGAAATTGTGACACGTTACCGTGCACGTCGTCAGCAAATGGGTGATGAATCTGCTGCGATGCTAGAACGCCACTTTATGCTCAGTTCACTTGATCGTCACTGGAAAGATCATTTGGCGGCTATGGACTATTTGCGTCAAGGGATTCATTTACGTGGTTATGCACAAAAGAACCCTGAGCAAGAGTACAAAAAAGAAGCCTTTAACTTATTTGTGAATATGTTGGGTGTGATTAAAGCTGATGTCGTTACCGATCTTTCGCGTGTGCATGTCCCAACATCTGAAGAACTGGCAGCGATGGAAGCTCAACAGCAAGCGCAAGCAGAAGCGATGCAGCTTAATCTTTCACATGCTGATGTAGATGGTTTAACGGGCGAAACCTTTGAATCAGAACCACAGTACAGTGCTGCTGAGCAAACGGTTGTTCCACCTGCAAGCCGTAACTCGCCATGCCCATGTGGTTCAGGACTGAAATATAAACAGTGTCACGGTAAAATCTAAACCTGACTTGTTACAACTTAAGCAGAACTTTGGCTCTGCTTTTTTGTATTTTGGGGCGCAAAATCTTTGTGGTAATAGTTTTGCAAGATGTGTATAGCATTTGCAGATTTTGGAATTAAATGCTATTTAGTTGCACATGCAATATCCATGTGTGGAACAAAAAATGAAAAAAGTATTACAACCTTTAATGATTGTTGCCTTGAGCTTGCCTACTTTCGCATTTGCAAATGCGGCAACAACGACAACTCCTGCAAAAGTTCAAGCTGCTGTGGGTGCGACCACTGCACAGGTACAAGTGGATAATGGTCACGTGACTGTGGCAAGCCCACGCACAGGTATTCGTTATACCTTTGCCAATCCAGATCAGCGTCCAATCGTGTTGCAGACTGCAGCGATTGCACCTGCGAATGTTGCCAATGTAAATCGTATTGTGGCTGCAAATCCTGCTTTATCTGCAGCAAGTCAAGAACGTGCAAAACAGGCTTTATTGGGTGAAACCGTGGTTGCGACTACGCCATAATCCAAATAGGCTCAATCAGTATAATTTTAGTTGCTGATGCATTATATTGAAGATTAAAACCAGTCCATACGGGCTGGTTTTTTATATATGACCTTGTGTATTAACAAAAGTTGAATCAAGCAGGGTGGATGCTCGATTTTTTCTTCAATTTCCACTAAGCTGTGACATTCTCAAATTTGTACTGGAAATTTCAAAATGGCAGTTGGTGACGTCTCTATGCCACACATGCATGTGGTCAAAGGTGTAAAAATTGGTTCAGCAGAGGCTTATGTGCGTTATCAGAACCGACGTGACCTGGTTATTTTTGAATTTGCAGCAGGCTCAAATGTAGTGGGCGTATTTACTCAAAACGCATTTTGCGCTGCGCCTGTGCATGTGTCCAAAGCACATTTAGCTCAAGGCAATCCGCGTTATTTGGTCATTAATACAGGTAATGCCAATGCGGGTACAGGCAAATTGGGTATGCAAAATGCAGAAATCACCTGTGCCAAATTGGCTGAATTGGCAGGTGTATCTACCCAAGAAGTTTTGCCATTTTCTACAGGTGTGATTGGTGAGCAATTGCCGATTGAGCGCTTGGTTGCTGGTTTAGCGCCTGCGCTGGCATCGTTACGTGAGGATGCTTGGCATGATGCTGCAACAGGCATTATGACCACAGATACCATACCGAAAGGTGCATCTGAGCAATTTGAGCTCGATGGTATTACATACAGCATGACTGGTATTTCTAAAGGCGCAGGCATGATTCGTCCGAATATGGCGACTATGCTCAGCTATGTTGCGACCGATGCCCCGATTCAACGTGATGTATTGCAACAATTGCTCAAGCAAAGTGTAGAGCAATCTTTTAACCGTATTACCGTAGATGGCGATACCTCGACCAATGACTCATGCATTCTAGTAGCAACAGGTCAGGCAGGCGGTACGACAATTAGTAGCAATAATGATCAACGTTATGCTGTGCTATTGGATGTTTTAAATCGTGTAATGCTGCGTTTGGCACAATTGATTATCCGTGATGGTGAAGGTGCAACAAAATTCATTACGGTACGTGTAGAAGGTGGTGCCAATACTCAGGAATGCTGTGATATTGCCTATAGCATTGCGCATTCGCCATTGGTAAAAACCGCTATTTTTGCCTCAGATCCAAACTGGGGGCGTATCCTTGCTGCGATTGGTTACGCAGGCGTTCCTAATTTAGATGTTGAAAAAATTCAGGTTTGGTTAGATGATGTGCAAATCTGTAAAGATGGTGGCGCTGCCGCAGACTATACCGAAGAAGCAGGTGCAGGCGTCATGGTGCAAACTGAAATGACCATTCGTGTAGATTTAGGACGCGGACAGGCCTCAGATACAGTCTATACTTGTGACTTATCTTACGATTATGTCAAGATCAACGCGGATTACCGTTCGTAAAATTTAAATTGAGTGAGAAAGCCTCCGTTGTGAGGCTTTTTTAGCATTTAATCGGCAAAGGGCTGGTGAATGAGCAAATAGCCCCCATATCATCAGTGACTTGAGTACGCTTGTGTTAGGGCAAGCATGAAGATAGAGAAGACGTTGTTATGAATGATGCGACCAATTTAATTGCCAATGAAGCCAAATCAATTGTGCAGGCGCATTTAGATCGCTTGGGTGAAACCAAAGAACATCATTTGAGTGAGCAAGCCAAGCAGGAAAAATTTGCGCAAATTAAAGCAGAACTCGAAAAGCACAATGCTGTCTTGGTTGCCCATTATTACTGCGATCCTGAAGTACAGGAACTGGCTGAATTAACAGGTGGCTGTGTTTCAGATTCACTGGAAATGGCACGTTTTGGTCGTGATCATGCGGCAACCACGTTGGTCGTAGCTGGTGTAAAATTTATGGGCGAAACTGCCAAAATTTTATCGCCAGAAAAAACCATTCTTATGCCAACTTTAGAAGCAACTTGCTCACTGGACTTGGGTTGTCCTGTCGATGAGTTTAGCCGCTTCTGTGATGCGCATCCTGATCATACAGTCGTGGTTTATGCCAATACATCGGCTGCGGTAAAAGCACGTGCAGATTGGGTCGTTACCTCAAGCTGTGCGGTAGAAATTATTGAACACCTCGATAGCTTAGGTGAAAAAATCATTTGGGCGCCAGATCAGCATTTAGGACGCTATATTCAAAAGAAAACTGGCGCAGACATGCTGCTTTGGGATGGCTCGTGTATTGTGCATGAAGAATTCCGTTCACGCGGTATTGCCAATATGAAAGCCATGTATCCAGATGCAGCAGTCTTGGTGCATCCAGAATCACCAGAATCAGTTATTGATGTAGCTGATGCAGTGGGCAGTACATCGCAGCTTATTCAAGCAGCCAAAACTTTGCCACACGAGCGTTTAATTGTGGCAACTGACCGCGGTATTTTCTATAAGATGCAGCAAGCTGTACCTAATAAAATTCTAATTGAAGCGCCAACTGCAGGTGAGGGTGCAACCTGTCGTTCATGCGCACACTGCCCGTGGATGGCGATGAATGAATTGGATGGAATTTTGCATGTATTGCAAACGGGTGATCAAGAAGTATTCGTTGAACCTGCCATGGCAGAACGTGCTAAATTACCACTAGATCGTATGTTGAATTTCAGTGCGAGCTTAAAACGCTAAAATTGATTGAAAAATATCAAAAATGTTTGATAAATATACGGTTGAAGCTTTTTTTTAATTTTTTTTAAATATAGGTGTTGACGTCTTCGGGCGTCGCGCCTAGAATGCACACCGTACCGCACGATGTGCGATACACAAAAAGCTGAGATGAATCGGAGCATAGCACAGCCTGGTAGTGCACCTGGTTTGGGACCAGGGGGTCGTAGGTTCGAATCCTACTGCTCCGACCAATTCTTCAAGGCAACGTATCGCATGATATTATGTATCATCGGTCATGCGCCTGTAGCTCAGTTGGATAGAGCATCCGCCTTCTAAGCGGATGGTCACAGGTTCGAATCCTGTCAGGCGCGCCATTTTTTGGTAGCTTGGTATAAAAGAACCAAACATAATGGTGGATGTAGCTCAGTTGGTAGAGCCCTGGATTGTGATTCCAGTTGTCGCGGGTTCGAATCCCGTCATTCACCCCAATCTCTTTGAGAGATAAACGGAGCATAGCACAGCCTGGTAGTGCACCTGGTTTGGGACCAGGGGGTCGTAGGTTCGAATCCTACTGCTCCGACCATTTTCTAAATAGAACAGATACTAAGTAGAAATGGTTAAGTCAATAAAGATACCGCGTTAAGCGGTTTTTTTATGCCTGAAATTTATGAAAGCCTTGTTGGTTTAAAATTGATTTCGTATTAGTTATTGGTCAGCATAAAAAAGCCTCAAGAATGAGGCTCAATATAAGAAAAGTTTTAGTGTCTTTTTTATTAAGGCACAATCGTTACATTGACGCGTCGGTTGGTGGCACGATTTGCTGGTGTGTCATTGCTTACCATTGGTTGTGTTGCACCACGTCCAATCACCTGAATATTTTTTCTTTCAAAACCCTGATCTAAAAAGATCTGAGCCACATTTTGGGCGCGTTTTTCCGATAGGGTTTGATTGTAGCTGGCTAAACCTACGTTGTCTGTGTGACCAATAAACTTGAGTTTATCCAAGTCATATTTATGCAGCTGTTGTGCCAATTGGTTGAGGCGTTCTTTTTGGCTATTTTGAATGGCGTATTCATCAAAACCAAATAACAAGCGTTCAGGCAGGGCTAAGGTCCAGCCATCATCACTTAAAATAAAGCCTTCTTGTTTTAGCATGCGCGCCTGCTTATAGCTGACATTCCCCAAACTCATGCAAGCACTGAGTGAAACCATAACAAGAATAAGTGTGCCGATCAGAACTTTTTTAAGCATAAGGAACCTGTTTATTGTTTGATTGAGGTGAAATATACCATTTTGATTGATCACGTTTGGCTTTGAGCATTGCGCGATCGACATCGGCAATTAAATTTTCAGGAGTTTTTGCATATTCAATCAATGCTACGCCAATACTGACATTTAAGGAAACTTGTTGCTGTTCATACTTAAATGTAGAGGTATAGCAAGCATGAATCTTTTGACAATAATCCTCTAATTCTGCAGTGGAGTGTGAGCCAGTTAAGATTACTGCAAACTCATCGCCACCTAAACGCGCAACAAACGCATGTGAGGGCAAAATCTGAATTAGACAATGTGATGAATCACGTAAAATATTATCGCCCGTCAAATGCCCAAATTGGTTATTGATTTGGTTAAAGTTATTAATGTCTAAAAAAAATACTGCAGCCGTAGCAGAAGGCTGGGTAAATAGCTTAAACAGTGTTTCATAAAAATAATTACGATTTGGCAACTGCGTTAAATTGTCGTATTGCGACTGAAATTGCAGTTTATGATTTTCAACCAATAAATTCTTATGGGATTGTTCAATCTCATTGAGTAAGCCATTAAAGGCATAACTCAGTTCATGAAGTTCTTGAATATCTGAACTTGAAACGCGCAGCTTATAATTTTTTTGTGCACTGATCTCCTGTGCCGAGCTGACAATAGAACTTAAAGATTGCATGAGATATTGATAAATTGAATTAATTGACCAAAACACAGCAATTAAAAGCAAAATAAAACCGAAAATTAATCCTAAAACGATTTTATAAAAAAAACTGACCAAGTCACTAGAGTTTCCATACACCACCAACTCACCATAGTTTTGCTGATCATGGTCAATACTCAGCCGAACAGGATGATTAAAAAACAGATAGTCCAATAAAGCCTGAATTGAAAAATGCTCTAGACCTTGCTGTTCAATAAAGGCAATACGTGTCTGTTTAGGTGAGCGTACTTCAATTGAACGAATAGAATAACGCTGCGTATGTTCAGACAGAATTTCGTTCAGTGTTATTTGGTCATTGAATACAACAGCCGGTTGAATACGTTCATTTAATGCTGCAGATAAACTTTGCAAACTATTTTTTGCGAAGGTGTTCATGGTGTAGGTTGAAATGACCAGAAAAATCATTGAACAAATTGTAAAAGTCAGAGCAAAGATAGTGAGTTGTGCGCGTGTGAATAATTGATGCAAGGTAATTGGAGTGTATAACTGCTTCATGAGTTTGACTCCGATGTTTTTGCAAGCAGTAATACACGCGGATCAATATGCACTTGAGATTGAGTCAAGCTTTCCATGTTGACTTTAAAAGCATAGTTATCATTTTTTTTATAAAGACAAAAAGCGCTGCCAGTTTCACATTCCAGATTGTTTAAACTAATAGATAGGGCTGGAAATCGAACTTGAGTATTTAAGGTATGTTGTTCTTGTGCAGCAGAAAGCGTAGAAAAAATTAATATTTGACAATTACTTTTAGATATTTCATGGCTTTGAATGGGTTGAATGTCATATTTATTATGTAATGGGGCATGTTTTTTGAATTGTTGTGCAATATTATCTTGATTTACGACACAAAGTTTGGGCGTGCTAGCTTGCCATTTTGCATACGCTAAAATGGAGAATGTAGTGTTATAAAGATTTGATGCAGGTGCAGCATACAAAATAGGTGTTTGCATTGCTACAAATGACAGCAAGGTTATTATTTTTAAATTTTGAGTCATTTCAATACAACACGAATGAACATAAAAGTAGTGTAGCTAATATTGGAAAATAAGCATACTGCTAATTTTGAGCAAGAATAATACAGATCTAAATGATTTTGCCGAATAAATAACCGTTCGGACTAAAAAACTTATAAAACTTAAAAAGAGGGGTTGCAAGGCGAAATATTTGCCCTATAATGCACATCCATCGGCGGTGATGAAGATTAAAAATTCTGATAAAACAATGACTTGATTAAACTTGATTAAGTTGGGTTTTAGGAAGAAAGTTTAAAATAATTTAAATTACCAGTTGACACTTTAGAAATAAAGCGTAATATAGCCGACCTAGCTTGATGCTGACGAAGCATCGAGAAGATCATTAAGAGATTATGAAGAACAACTTGTGTGGATTTTTACTGATTGATTGATCGAAAATATTTCATTGATTGATTGGTTTAAATTACTCGAAGTTTATTTGAGCGAAATTTAAGTCAGAAAATTGATGAGCCAGATTTGGAAGTTTAGATTAAAACTTCAAAATGATTTTAACTGAA
>NZ_VPBQ01000022.1:0-39267 GCF_013418635.1 Acinetobacter sp. YH12131 | reverse complement strand
GCACAAACCAGATTGGCTAAATCAGTGCTAGATGCCAGTTGGACAACACTAAGAACCATGCTCAAGTATAAATGCGAGAACGCAGGGGTATGTTATGAAGAAGTCAATGAAGCCTATACCACCCAAATTTGTTCGTGCTGTGGCTCACGCTCCAGTAGTCCGGAAGGTAGAGCAGGACTTGGAATAAGAGAATGGCAGTGTGTGGAGTGCGGTACGCTCCATGATCGGGATGTAAATTCCGCACTGAATATTCTTGCGCTCGGGCATGAGCGTCTAGCAGTAGGAATCTCCGTCCTTTAGGTCGGGGAGGATGTCAAATTTCTGAGATGCTCAAATGAAGTCAATGGATTTGACATAAGTTTGAAACTACATAGCTGTGAAATATAACACTATGCCCAAATGACCAACATTGCTGCAAGCACGACCAATCCCAATCCCCAATGATCGGTACGGGCAAGTTTTTCTTTAAAGAAATACGCTGAAATAAGTAAGCTGAATAATATTTCAATTTGTCCGAGTGTTTTCACAATCGCCACAGTTTGCATACTCATGGCATTAAACCAGCCCAGTGATGCTAAAAAACTGCAGACGCTCACTTTAAAAGTTAATCCAACCCGCTGCCACATGGCATATAAGGTATGTCGTTTAAATATACCTAAAAAAGCCAATAAGATAAAACATTGTAAGCCAATGACCCACACCAAAACCCATGCAGCACGGTGAATAAACGGTAAGAAATCCAGCTCTAGACTGGCTTCACGCACCAATAAAGAAGTCACCGCAAAGCTGAGTCCACTACCGATTCCAATGGCTAAAGTCGTGAATGAAAAATCACTGCGTTGATTGCCTTTACTGAGTAGAAATACCGCAATACCGCCTATCGCAACGCCGAACCAAGCCAATGCACTTAAATGTTCTTGTAAGAAAATCACGCCTACAATTGCGGCTAAAACTGCTTCACTTTTGGCAAGTCCGACACCCACCGCATAATTTTTCTGTTGAAACAGTTTTACCATTAAAGCCGTGGCTAAAATCTGACACACTGCTGCAATAATGATATACAGCCAAAACACCGAACTAAAATGTAGTTTGGCTTGAACAGGCTGCTGCCATTGTAAAATGCTTAAATACGCCAATGCAAAAGGCAAGGCAAAAATAAAACGTGCCAAAGTCACGCCATAAACATCTACACTTGTGCTGAGTTGTTTTTGAAAGGCATTGCGCCATGCCTGCATAAATGCAGCCATTAAGGTAAAGAGCACCCAACTCGAAATCATTGCAACCACAAATGCTTTACTGATAAAGTTATAATTTACGCCTATTCCGTTATTTTTGCGATCTTTATTGCTTTTGAGTTATGCGCTTACGATCTCTTTTATAAACAAAAAAAACATTCATTAAAATTCAAATGAATGTTTTTCATATCTTGAAGCGATTATAGGTGTGCTGTTATTCAAAAACTGTTTAGAACTTATCTAAATTCACCACAACAGCCACGCCGATACAAAATAAAGCTACATACACGGTAAACCAAATAATCATGTGCTTAAATGCTTTGTCTGAAATACTGCTATCGGCATATTTCTGTGGTTTGCGTGAGTTATCTTCTTGCATATCGACTCCAATCTAGCCAGATTATGGGGATATACAGATTATGTAAAATTCTAAAGCATTGCTGTAGATACAAAATATTCATTAAAAACTATAACAGTTGATTTTAGATACATGCCAATCTGTTATAAAAAAAGAAATTATTTAATGTTTTAAACCTAAAAATAGATCAAAATAAGTAACAGCTGCAAAAAATGCTTGAGTCATACCATGTATAAATCTGAACAATTGGCGTTGAACATTCGGCAACTCATTGAAAATGGTGCATGGAAAGCACATAGCAAGTTACCTTCGTTAAGAGAACAATCACAAATCAGTGGTTATAGCTTAATGACCGTGCTAAACGCTTATCAAGAACTTGAAGCTCAGGGATTGGTTTACGCTAAACAAAAGTCGGGGTTTTATGTCGCAGAACGTCTCAATCAAACTGAACGACCTGTACCAAGCAGTTTGAGTTTAAATGCACATATTCAAATGAACTCTTTGGTCTTTGGCTATTTAAAATCAATTCAGTCTGCAGATGTCAGTCCTTTAGGCTCTGCCTTTCCCAATGCAGAATTACTGTTTAACCCAAAGTTAATGCAAATTTTAGCGCAGCACGCCAAGCGAAAAAGCAGTTATTTTAGCCACGACCACATGCCACCGGGCAATTATGAATTAAGAACCATAATTGCAAATCGCTACTGTTTACAAGGCATACCCACCCATGCAAATGACATTGTCATTACATCTGGCGCATTAGATGCGCTCAATTTGTCATTACAAGCTTTGACCAAACCTGGAGATTTTATTCTATTACAAGAAACTATTTTTTATGGTGCATGGCAAGCGGCTGAACGTCTTGGTTTACAGGTGATTACCATTCCAGAACACCCTGTTTCAGGTTTCGATTTAGACTCATTTGAACAAGCCTTAAAACAATACCCAATTAAAGTCTGCTGGTTGATGTTGAATATTCATAACCCTATTGGCTTTAGTGTCAGAGATGAAATTAAGCAACGTATTGCGAGTTTGCTTGAAGAATATCAAGTGTATTTAATTGAAGATGATGTCTATCAAGAATTGTATTACGGAACGCAAAAACCGCTACCCATGAAGTATTTTGACCGACAACAACGGGTACTGCACTGCGCTTCTTTTTCTAAAACTTTGGGTTCTGCTGTGCGGGTTGGTTGGGTTTATGCAGGACAATTTTCCAATGCTATTCAGCATTTGCAACTCATGAGCACGGTTTCTGCAAGTCCCTTACTGCAAAACACTTTGGTGGATTTTCTGTCACATCATCATTATGAAAATCATTTGCGTCAATTACGCAAGCAATTAGAAAAACACAAAAAAGTGTTTTATCAGCAGTTGAAACAACGCTTAAACCCAACCTGCAAAATTCACTACTATTCTAGTGGATACTTTTTATGGATTGAACTGCCTGCATATATAGATGGCTATACGATTTATCAGCTATTGATTCAAAACAAGATTGGCATTGCGCCAAGTCAGTTATTCCGTTCTGAACAGGTCAGCCAGAACTTTATCCGTTTAAACTGCTCTTTTGCTTGGAACAGTGATATTGCGACTGCACTGGATGTTTTGTCTGCGGTAATACAGCAACACATCACCCAATATACTCATGCCTAAAATTACAGAGCCGATCACCCGACAATAAAAAAGAGCTGAGTTTTGGCTCAGCTCTTTTGTGATTTACAGGGCTATTTTAGAAGTTATAAATTGCGACTGCATTGATTCGGTTATCTTCACCTGTTTTACTACCATTAACAGCTTCTAAAGCAGTACGTTCACCATAGACATACTCTAGACCAAAGCTTAATGGTTTACGCGGGCTATAGAAAATATTTGCCCAGCCTTGCCATAATTCTTTGTTAGCACGAGTCGCATCAGATTGCGTTGAATCTTTTGGAAAAGAGTTTTTCAAAATATTAGTATAACTTTGATTTTCATCAAAACTCATATAACCATAGCCAAGTGTGCCGTGTATTTTATCGCTGAATTTTTGAGTTATACCCACCATAATTGAATCAAATTCACTTTGAATAAGATCACCATTTGCTTGAGCAACTACGCCTCTGTTGGTAAATGACACAAAGCTGCTATCACCTTTAACATGGTAATAATCTGCTTTAAGGGTTGTGCCAGGGACAACTTCATATTTTACACCTACGCCCACACCCCATGCCATTTCTTCTTCAGAATTAACACGTTTTTCATGGCCCATAGCACGAACACTAACATTTAAATTATCTGCAAATTGATGATTTAAACGTGCTGTTAATGCAGGTAAACGCTGGCTAATTGTGGCATCTTTAGGGTCTTCAGCAGCCACCACCAAATTAGTTTGTGGACTAAATTTTGTAGTATGACGTACCTGAGGTGTACGTTTTACTGCACCACCTACAAATGCCAAAGCATCAATGGTTTCTGGCATATAGTCTGGAATGGCAAAGTTTGACCAAGTTTGACCAATTAACCAGTTGCCATAATTTAAGTAAGCATGACGAATACGTAAATTATCAAAATTTGAACCGCCCAAGAAATCGACTTCAATTTTACCTTTTACGTCTCGATCGCCCACCGGGCTTTTAAAATCCAAACCTAAACGTGTAGCAGAAAGCGTTGATCTTAAACGATCACTACTTTCATTATTGCCTTCTAACGCCACTGCATTAATGTGGTTATATGGCAAATCTCGGCTACTGCCCTCAACCTGATAAGACGCATCTAAACGCACATTACCATATAAGTTGAACTCAGCACCTTTGGCTGTTTTCAGAATTGGACTCGGGCTTGCTGAACTGCGTTGTACATTGGCAATTGCACTTGCTGTTTGCGCATTTTGTACTTTTTGCTGTTCTATCAGACCACGTAAAGCTTGAACTTCCTGTCTTAGTTGCTCAATTTCCGTTTGCTGTTGGGTCTGCGCCTGAGCTGCAACACTCATACCACCCATACTCAATGCAATCATGCTCATCATGAGCGTGCGCTGCATTGTTGGTCGAACCGTTGTAGATTGAAAATTAAAAGATTGGGTTAATGTTTTCGCGTTCATCCTAAACTCGCTTGTTATTGTGCCATCAAATTCTAGCAACAGATCACCATCGCTTACGATGGCGATCTATATCATTGATGACTGTAGATTAATGGAAAGGTAAAGAAATTATTGGGTTGCTTTTTGTGCGACTGGATTGCTTTCTACAGCAGGCTCCGCAGCGGCTTTAGCTTCTACAGACGTTTTTAAATTCACCATGAAGATTGCTAAGGCAGCAATTACACCTGGAATCGCAATAGCAAAGAAGTTCATTTGGTGCGGTAAATTCATGGTTAATAGTGCACCTGTGAGTACTGGCCCAACGATTGCACCGATGCGACCAATACCTGACGCCCAGCCCATACCTGTAGAACGTACAGTAGATGGGTAATATTGTGCGACGAAAGTATAAAGCAAGATTTGTGAACCAATTGTCGCTGCACCTGCAACTGCAATTAAGGTATACAACACGATTTGCGGGCTGTTGAAACCAAGTAGAATTAACGCTGCTGCACCACAGATAAACATAATGGTCAGTACTTTTTTGATATGGAAACGGTCAGCCAGCGCACCACCACCAATCGCGCCAATCATCCCACCAATGTTCAAGGCGAATAAGAAGATCATACTTGCACCAAGTGAGTAACCTGCTTGGATCATCAATTTTGGTAACCAGCTGCCCAAAGCATAAACCATTAACAAGCACATGAAGAATGCGATCCAGAACATGAACGTACTGAACATACGGCCTTGCTGGAACAATGCTTTTACAGGTGCTTCATCGCCTTTAGTCACTTCATTCAGTACAAACTCAGTGTCACCATTTAATTGTTGGCTTGGTGAAATTTTTTGCACAATGCTGCGAGTTTGCTCAATTTCTTTCTTGTTGGTCAAATACATGAGTGACTCAGGCAAGAATTTCCAAATTAATGGTAAAGCCACCAATGGAATAATTGCGATGTAAAACATGATTTTCCAACCAAACTCTGGCACTAACCATGCACCCAACAATGCTGATGTCATACCACCAATCGCATAACCACTGAACATAAGTGCAACTAAAGTACTACGAATACGCTTTGGCGCATATTCAGTCATTAATGCCACTACGTTTGGCATTACACCGCCAATACCTAAGCCTGCAAGGAAACGTAAAATACCAAATTCAACAGGGTTAGTCGCAAATGCGCCAAAGAAGGTAAAGCCACTAAAAATAGCCACACAGATCATAATGGTTTTTTTACGACCCAACTTGTCCGATAACGTACCGAAGGTCATGGCACCAAACATCATGCCAAACAATGCCGTACTGGCCAGTAAACCTGCTTGTACCGCACTGAGCGCCCACTCTTGCATAAGTAATGGTAATGCAACCCCATAAATGACCAAATCGTAACCGTCAAAAATAATGATCATCAAACACCAAAACAATACGCCCCAATGGAATGGCGTGAACTTGGCCTCGTCAATCAAGGTATTAATATTAATTTTATTGCTTTGCATCTTGCTTCACCTCCTAATTGTGAAGTCCGTTACTCCAACTCAGATGCACACAATGAATAATAAGTTAAAATTTGTCCAAAACTGAATAGGCATGGATACATACCTAAAAAGTCTATAGTTTTATAAGATATTGATTTTAAAACAGATAAAAATAACAAGGCGAAAAAAATACTGTAATGTGATGCTTAAAAAAGTTTTTTCAGGCAATTCACATAACAGTATTTTGTTAAAAATATCTGTGCTTTTATATAAAAAATATAGTTATAAATATTTGTTTTATATGGCTTTACTAGAATACATTGCGATCATAAGTAAATGCTTCCAAATCATAAACTTGATAAATGCAGTCAAACAAAGATCGAATGTCTTCACTTTCATCCATATTACGAATTGCCATAAACACAGGACTTACAGCCGAGTCATCTAATAAAGGTATAAAGTGCAAATGTGCCAAATGAATATTTTGTGCGCTTTCTGGCACGATACACAAGCCCTCACCTGCAGCAACAAAACCCAACGCCAATTGTAATTCACGCACTTCACGAATTTTGCGAGGTTCTAAACCATACTCAGAAAACACGCCACGAATTTGGGTAGAGAAGTTTGGCTTGTTGTGATTTGGATATAAAAATAGTTGTTGATCAACAACATCCGCCAAATATACACCTTCTTTTTGTGCCGCAAATGGGTGGCTCGAATGTACTGCAACCATCAAGCGTTCTTCACGTAATAAGATACGTTTAACTGCAGGATCAGAAATTCTTAAGCGTCCAAATCCAACATCTATACGCCCTTCTTTAAGTGCCTGAATTTGGTCATTGGTGGTCATTTCCACCATTTCTATTTTTAAATGCGGATGCTGCTGCTTAAACAAATACACAATTCTTGACAATAATCCGAACAATAAAGAACCAACGAAGCCAATAGTCACAGTACGACCAGCAATACCGACACGTTTTGTCATCGACTTGATTTCTTCCGCATTAGACAAAAGTTTAACGGCATGTTGGTAAAAGAATTGGCCTGCTTCGGTGGTCTTAAGCGGTCTACTTCCACGCTCAAATAGTTGAATTCCAAGCTCTTGTTCTAAATTTTGGATCTGTCTGCTCAAAGGTGGTTGAGCAATAAAGAGTTTTTCTGCTGCCTTGGTGAAACTTTGCTCTTCTACAACAGCAACAAAATAACGTAAATGTCTGAGTTCCATAGCTCAAAATACCTTTTAAGTATAAAAAAATGCATATTTGATCTTCGACCAATGCAATTTATTCTTTTAAGGTATATCACATAACTGTAATAAAGCAATGATATGAAGGGCAAACCATGTATAAGTCAGTAGAAACTTTGCTGGTGGAAATACCAACCATCCGTCCACACAAGATGGCGGTTGCAACCATGCAAACCCAAACCCTTGTATTAGTCAAAATCACCACTGAAGATGGTTTTGTTGGCTGGGGCGAAGCAACCACGATTGGCGGCTTGGGCTATGGTGAAGAAAGCCCAGAAAGCGTAAAAACCAATATCGAAACATATTTCGCATCATTGCTAAAAACTTTAGCTGGCTTGAATGTTGCGCAAACTTTACAGGTCATTAAAAAGAATATCAATGGCAACCGTTTCGCGAAATGTGCCATTCAAACTGCTTTATTAGATATTCAAGCGCAGCGCTTAAACCAACCTTTAAGTGAAATTTTAGGTGGTCGCCTACGCAACTCGGTTCCTGTGTTATGGGTACTTGCATCTGGCGATACAGAAAAAGACATCGCTGAAGCACAAAAAATGATTGCGGCTAAACGCCACAACACATTCAAGCTCAAAATCGGTTCACGCCCAGTAGAGCAAGATGTAGAACACGTATTGGCAATCAAACAAGCATTGGGTAAAGACGTTTCTATTCGTGTAGACGTAAACCGTGCTTGGTCAGAACTTGAAGCAATTAAAGGCATCCAGCTTTTACAAGATGGTGGTGTCGATTTAATTGAACAACCATGTGCAATTGACAACATTGATGCCATGGAGCGTTTAACACGTAAATTTGATATTGCCATCATGGCAGATGAATCATTGATGGGCCCACAAAGCGCTTATCAATTGGCAAAACGTAATGCTGCATCTGTATTTGCAGTTAAAGTTGCCCAATCTGCGGGTCTAATCGAAGGTTGTGAAGTTGCAACAATTGCACAGTTGGCAGGCATCGACCTATATGGCGGCACAATGCTTGAAGGCCCTGTCGGCACGATTGCATCTGCGCATGTGTTCTCGACCTTCCAGAATTTAGCTTATGGCACAGAATTATTTGGTCCGTTATTGCTGACCGAAGAAATTTTAAAAACTCCACTTCAGTACCAAGACTTTGAATTACACCTTCCAACAGGTGCAGGTTTAGGTATTGAGTTGGATGAAGACAAAATTGACAACTTGCGTCGTCAGTAATTAGGAGAAACCCATGCTTTTCCACGTACGTATGGATGTAAACATTCCATTGGATATGCCAGCAGAAACTGCTAACGAAATTAAAGCCGTTGAAAAAGCATATTCGCAGGAATTACAGCGTCAAGGTAAATGGCGTCATATTTGGCGTATTACTGGCCAGTATTCAAACATCAGTATTTTTGATGTTGAGAGCAATGAAGAACTGCACAACATTCTGCAAGGTCTTCCGCTCTACCCTTACATGAATATTGAAGTGATGGCATTGAACCGCCACCCTTCATCAATTCGTGAAGATGACACCTGATTTAATTCGGAAACTGGAGTAAGCACCTTACTCCAGCACCAAAGTAAACATTTAGCAAACCAAGTAAACAAGGAAAGTGGCAGCCAATTATCTCGTTTTTAGTCCAGAGATATTCGCCACCAAAGCACACCTCCAAGGAGAATGAAAATGAATCGCCAAGAAATTGATGCATTAGTTAAGCAAATGAACGTTGATACAGCGACAGGCCCTGTAGATGAACGTGTACAACAAGTTGTTGTGCGTTTATTGGGTGACCTTTTCCAAGCGATCGAAGATCTTGATATTTCTCAGTCAGAACTGTGGAAAGGTCTGGAATACTTTACTGATGCCGGTCAAGCGAACGAATTAGGTTTATTGGCTGCAGGTTTGGGTCTGGAACACTACCTAGACTTACGTGCTGATGAAGCGGATGCTAAAGCAGGCATTACTGGCGGTACGCCACGTACAATTGAAGGTCCATTGTATGTTGCTGGTGCGCCTGAATCTACTGGTTTTGCTCGTATGGACGATGGTTCTGAAGAAGGCAAAATCCCGACGCTGATCATTGAAGGTACAGTGACTGATACTGACGGCAACCGTGTTGAAGGTGCTAAAGTTGAAATCTGGCATGCCAACAGCCTGGGCAACTACTCATTCTTTGACAAGTCACAGTCTGACTTTAACCTGCGTCGCAGCATCATTACCGCTGCCGATGGTCAATATACTGCATTGACGACAATGCCAGTGGGTTATGGCTGCCCTCCAGAAGGTACAACTCAGTTTGTACTGGACAAGCTAGGCCGTCACGGTAACCGTCCATCGCACGTACATTACTTCGTATCTGCACCGGGTTACCGCAAGCTGACTACTCAATTCAATATTGAAGGCGACCAATACCTGTGGGATGACTTTGCATTCGCGACTCGTGAAGGTCTGGTGGCAACTGCGGTTGACGTGACTGATGAAGCTGAAATTGCAAAACGTGGTCTGAAAGGTCCTTTCAAACACATCCAGTTCAACATTGTTCTTCAGAAAGATCAAGCTGGCGTTCCTTCTACTGAAGTTGAACGTCGCCGCGCAAGCGCATAATTTGAAATGGAATCGGGATGTGGTCGTTGCCCCATCCCGATGACTGCCCTCCTTGGAAAGTCGGAGAAAGGACATGCCTCGTATTCCTGTTATCAATACTAGCCACTTAGACCGTATTGACGAATTATTGGTTGATGATTTTGAATCTGGTGAATTTAAATTACACCGTTCAGTATTCACAGACCAAGCCCTGTTTGACCTAGAAATGAAATACATTTTTGAAGGCAACTGGGTTTATTTGGCACATGAAAGCCAAATTCCAAACAACAATGACTACTACACCACTTACATTGGTCGTCAGCCAATCATCATTGCGCGTAACCGCAATGGCGAATTGAATGCCATGATCAACTCGTGTTCACACCGTGGTGCACAATTATGTCGTTACAAGCGTGGTAACAAAGCAACTTATACTTGCCCATTCCACGGTTGGACTTTCAACAACTCTGGTAAGTTGTTAAAAGTTAAAGACCCAGCAGATGCAGGTTATTCAGATTGCTTTAACAAAGACGGTTCACACGACTTGAAAAAAGTTGCCCGCTTTGAAAGCTATAAAGGTTTCTTGTTTGGTAGCTTAAACCCAGATGTTCCTTCTTTAGAAGAATACCTAGGCGAAGCGACTAAAATCATTGACATGATTGTGGGTCAATCTCAACAAGGTCTTGAAGTTTTACGTGGTTCTTCGACTTACACCTATGAAGGTAACTGGAAGTTAACTGCTGAAAACGGTGCCGATGGTTACCACGTGTCTGCAGTACACTGGAACTACGCTGCAACAACTCAGCAACGTAAAGAAAAAGAAGCTGGCGATAACATCCGTGCAATGAGCGCAGGTTCATGGGGCAAACAAGGCGGTGGTTCTTACGGCTTTAAAAATGGTCACATGCTACTTTGGACTCAATGGGCTAACCCAGAAGACCGTCCTAACTTTGCCAAGAAAGATGAATACACCGAGCAATTCGGTGAAGCAATGGCGAAATGGATGATCGAGCGTTCACGTAACTTGTGTATCTATCCAAACGTGTACTTCATGGATCAGTTCGGTTCACAAATTCGTGTGTTACGTCCTCTTTCTGTCGATAAGACTGAAGTGACGATTTACTGTATCGCACCTGTAGGTGAAGAGCCAGAAGCACGCGCACGCCGTATTCGTCAGTACGAAGACTTCTTTAACGCATCAGGTATGGCTACACCAGACGATCTTGAAGAATTCCGTGCATGTCAAGTTGGCTACGCAGGTATCGCACTTGAGTGGAACGATATGTGCCGTGGTTCTAAGCATTGGATCCAAGGTCCAGACGATGCTGCAAACGAAATCGGTTTAAAACCAAAACTTTCAGGTATTAAAACTGAAGACGAAGGTTTATATCTTTCACAGCACCAACATTGGTTAGATCTAATCAAAAAAGGTATTGCGACTGAAAAAGAAATTGCTGCATCTACTGAAGGAGAAAACGCATGAGCGCGATTACTTTAGAAAATATTGCTCAATTCCTTTATCAAGAAGCTCGCTTCTTAGATGATGAGCAATGGGATGAGTGGTTACAGTGCTACGCTCCTACTGCTTCTTTCTGGATGCCAGCTTGGGATGACGATGACCGTTTAACTCAAGATCCACAGTCTGAAATCTCTTTGATTTACTATCCAGACCGTCAAGGTTTAGAAGACCGTGTGTTCCGTATCAAAACTGAGCGTTCATCTGCAACCATGCCAGATACACGCACAAGCCACAACATCAGCAACATTGAAATTGTTGAACGTGATGGCGATAAAGTCACTGTACGTTTTAACTGGAACACTTTAAGTTTCCGTTACAAAACTAACTACAGCTACTTTGGTATGTCACGCTATGAAATCGATTTTTCTGGCGACAAACCGCAAATTTTAAGCAAGTACGTGGTGCTGAAAAACGATTACATCAACCAAGTAATCGATATCTACCACCTCTAAGACTGTATTCATTTACAGCAAGGTAAAAACCTTTCAGCCAGATGGAATCTTGGCTGAAAGGTCTAGTTTTAAAGATTTCTATAGGATATTCAGCCATGTCAAACCACAATGTTGCACTTCAATTTGAAGATGGCGTTACACGTTTTATTTCTGTTACAGATGGTGAAACACTGTCAGACGCAGCTTACCGTCAAAAGATCAATATTCCTTTGGACTGCCGTGACGGTGCATGTGGAACGTGCCGTGCGTTTTGTGAATCAGGTTCGTATGACATGCCTGAAGAAACTTATATTGAAGATGCATTGACACCAGAAGAAGCTGAACAAGGCTACATTCTTGCATGCCAATGTAAACCAACTTCTGACGCAGTATTCCAAATTCAAGCAACTTCTGATGTATGTAAAACTGAAATTCATGCATTTGAAGGTACTTTGGCTCGTGTCGAAAACTTATCTGACTCTACCATTACTTTTGACATTCAGTTAGATGAAGGTCAACCAGACATTCACTTCCTTGCAGGTCAATACGTGAATGTGGGTATTCCTGGTACAACAGAAACCCGTTCATATTCTTTCAGCTCTAAACCAGGCAACCGCTTAACGAGCTTTGTTGTACGTAACGTACCAAACGGCAAAATGAGCGAATTCTTAAGCCAAAATGCCAAAGCTGGCGACAAAATGACCTTTACGGGTCCATTTGGTAGCTTCTACTTACGTAATGTAGCACGCCCTGTAGTGATGTTAGCAGGTGGTACAGGTATTGCACCATTTATGTCTATGCTGCAAGTACTTGAAGAAAAAGGTTCTGAGCACCCTGTACGTTTAGTTTTTGGTGTGACCAATGACTTTGACTTGGTTGCAATTGAAAAATTAAACGAACTACAAGAAAAATTCTCTTGGTTCGAGTACCGCACTGTAGTGGCAAATCCAGAATCTGCACACGAGCGTAAAGGTTACGTGACTGGCCATATCGAAAACGAATGGCTCAACGGTGGTGATGTAGACATCTACCTATGTGGTCCAGTGCCAATGGTAGAAGCGGTACGTGGCTGGTTAGATGCAGAAGGTGTTAAACCTACAAGCTTCCTATTTGAAAAATTCTCTGCCAACTAAGTTTGTTATACAGTCTAGAAACATAGTCGGAGAATACAATGAATCGCTCAAAAAGATTTGAAAACAAAGTTGTAATCGTGACTGGTGCCGCTCAAGGCATTGGTCGCGGTGTGGCTCTACAAGTGGCTAGCGAAGGCGCACAAGTAGTCATGGCTGACCTTTCTCCTTATGTAGAAGAAGTGTTAGCTGAAATTGAAGAGCTTGGTGGCGATGCTGTTACTGTAAAAGCCAATCTTGAAACTTTTGCAGGTGCAGAATCTGTGGTTGCTAAAGCACTTGAAACCTATGGTCGTGTTGATGTGCTCATCAACAACGTCGGTGGTACAATTTGGATGAAACCTTTTGAAGAATTTTCTGAAGAAGAAATTATCAAAGAAGTGAATCGTTCATTGTTCCCTACTATGTGGTGCTGCCGCGCAGTATTGCCTGAAATGGTGAAAAACCAGAAAGGTACCATTGTAAACGTATCTTCAATTGCAACCCGTGGTATTAACCGCGTGCCATATTCGGCGTCTAAAGGTGGTGTAAACGGTTTAACTGCTTCCCTCGCCTTTGAACATGCCAAAGATGGTATTCGTGTGAATGCCATTGCAACTGGCGGTACAGAAGCGCCACCACGTAAAGTGCCTCGTAATGCCAACCCACTTTCAGAATCTGAAAAAGAGTGGATGCAACAAGTAGTCGATCAAACCATTGATCGTACCTTCTTGGGTCGCTACGGCACCATTCAGGAACAAGTGAATGCGATTTTATTCCTTGCTTCTGATGAATCATCGTACATGACAGGTACTGTTGTACCTGTAGGTGGTGGTGATCAGGGCTAAGCCAAGATCATGACCAACTTCAACAGGATCATTGCTTGACGCAAGGAGGCAAATCGTCAATGAGTCACCTGTTCCAAACTTTAAAAAATGACTGGTCAATTTCAGCCACTGTTGCAGGATTCTTAGCAGTGCTGATCTCCTATTCAGGGCCATTGATCATCTTTTTCCAAGCGGCACAGCAAGCCCAAGTTTCCCCAGACATGATGATTTCATGGATTTGGGGAATTTCTATTGGTGCTGCTGTCGCAGGTATCTTTTTGTCCATTAAATACAAAGTGCCTGTGGTCACCGCTTGGTCTGCACCCGGTACCGCATTGCTGGTCACACTGTTTCCCGATATTACCCTAAATGAAGCAGTTGCAGCCTACATCACCTCTGCTGTGGTGATTTTTTTGATTGGAATCACAGGTTATTTTGACAAACTCCTGTCTTGGATTCCGCAAGAAGTCGCAGCAGGCATGATGGCAGGTATTTTGGTTCAATTTGGCTTAGGCTTATTTACTGCAACCGATACCCTGCCATACATTGTATTTGGGATGCTAGCGGTATTTTTATTGGCAAAGCGTTTTAGTCCACGTTATGCCATGATTTGGGTGCTTGCTGCAGGCATTATACTCAGCTTAATGCTCGGTAAAATTAACCCTGTCACCACCAATTTTAGTTTGGCAATTCCACAGTTTATTGTTCCTGAATGGACGTGGAATTCAACCTTAAACTTGGCATTACCTTTAATTTTAGTCAGCTTGTCTGGACAGTTTTTACCGGGCATGGCAATTATTAAAATTAGCGGTTATGACATGCCTGCTAAGCCTATTATTAGTGCGACCAGTATCGCTTCTCTTGCCGTTGCGTGTGTGGGAGGAATTACCATTGTACTTGCCTCTATTACTGCAGCATTATGCTTAGGTAAAGATGCGCACGAACTGAAAGAAAAGCGATATATTGCAGGTGTTGCAAACGGTATTTTCTATATTTTAGGTGGGTTATTTGCGGGTAGCATCGTCATGCTATTTAGCCTATTGCCCAAAGAACTGATTGCAGCGTTGGCTGGACTTGCACTTTTAGGTGCAATTGCCACCAATATTTCAGTTGCAATGAGTAAAGAATCACAGCGTGATGCAGCCCTCATCACCTTTTTAGCAACTGCCTCTGGCATGCAGTTTTTAGGGCTAAGTTCTGTATTTTGGGGCATCTGTATTGGTTTGATCGCACATTGGGTATTAACCAAACGCGACAACTCAGCAGCACCCCTACCTTCAACTCAAAGTTCCAAAAGTTAATGGACAGGCAATTGTCTAGGACACATTATGATTGATAAAAGTCAAACTTCTTTAACAGAAGTCCTTTCGCAAATTAAAGATGGTTCAACCATCATGATTGGTGGTTTTGGTACCGCAGGTCAGCCAGCGGAACTCATTGATGGTTTGATTGAACTTGGCATCAAAGATTTAATTATTGTAAACAACAACGCAGGTAATGGTGACTACGGTTTAGCGAAACTGCTAAAAGCTGGCGCGGTACGTAAAATTATCTGTTCATTCCCACGTCAGTCTGACTCTTGGGTATTTGATGAACTTTACCGCGCAGGCAAAATCGAGCTTGAACTGGTGCCGCAAGGTAACTTGGCATGCCGTATTCAGGCTGCAGGTATGGGTCTAGGTCCAATCTATACCCCTACAGGTTTTGGTACTTTACTTGCAGAAGGCAAACCAATCTTAAATTATGAAGGTAAAGACTACGTACTAGAAAACCCAATCCGCGCAGACTTTGCTTTAATTAAAGCACAGCAAGGCGACCGTTGGGGTAACTTGGTGTACCGTAAATCTGCACGTAACTTTGGCCCAATCATGGCGATGGCTGCCGATGTGACAATTGCACAGGTTTCTGAAGTGGTTGAGTTAGGCGCGTTAGATCCTGAACACATCATCACTCCGGGTATTTTCGTTCAGCACGTTGTTGCCGTTGGCGCAAAACAACCTGAACAATCTGCATAACTGTCACGTGAAGGAGAACATCATGAGCTATACCAAATTAACACGTGATCAAATCGCTGAACGTGTGGCACAAGACATTCCAGACGGTGCTTATGTCAACCTCGGCATTGGCTTACCAACTAAAATTTCAAACTACCTGCCTTCAGACAAAGACGTATTCTTACACTCTGAAAACGGTTTATTGGCTTTCGGTCCACCACCTCCTGCAGGTGAAGAAGACCCTGAGTTAATCAACGCAGGTAAAGAATTCGTGACCATGCTAACAGGCGGCTCATTCTTCCATCATGGTGACTCTTTTGCCATGATGCGTGGCGGTCACTTAGACATCGCAGTATTGGGTGCATTCCAAGTGGCTGAAAATGGCGACTTGGCAAACTGGCACACAGGTGCGCCAGATGCGATTCCTGCTGTTGGTGGCGCAATGGACTTAGCCGTTGGTGCGAAAAAAGTCTTTATCACAACCGATCACGTCACCAAAAAAGGTGAACCAAAAATCGTGGCTGAATTGACTTACCCAGCAACTGGCTTGAAATGTGTAGACCGCATTTACACTGACTTATGTGTGATTGACGTAACTCCTGAAGGTATGAAAGTTCTTGAAAAAGTTGAAGGCTTGAGCTTTGAAGAATTACAGTCATTGACTGGTGCAAAGCTGATTGATGCGACTCAGGCTTAATCGTCTTTAAATATAATTTTTAATCCCCCTAAATCCCCCTTTTTCAAAGGGGGACTTCCATCAAGTAATTTTAGGTGGGAATCTCCTCCCTTTTTTAAAGGGAGGTTGGGAGAGATTAAGATATTTGGAAAATAAAATATGAAAAACGCATATATCGTCGATGCCATCCGTACCCCATTTGGTCGTTATGCAGGTGGTTTAGCTCCAGTCCGTGCTGATGACTTAGGCGCATTACCGATCAAAGCACTTATGCAACGCAATCCATCTGTAAACTGGGAACAAGTTGATGACGTGATTTACGGCTGTGCCAACCAAGCAGGTGAAGACAACCGTAACGTGGGTCGTATGTCTGCACTTTTAGCAGGTTTACCGTACCAAGTGCCAGCAACCACTGTAAACCGTTTATGTGGTTCATCGCTAGACGCAATTGCAATGGCCGCACGTGCAATTAAAGCAGGTGAAGCAAACCTGATTATTGCAGGTGGTGTTGAATCAATGAGCCGCGCTCCATTTGTGATGGGTAAATCAGAATCTGCTTATGGTCGTAGTCAAAAAATTGAAGACACCACAATGGGCTGGCGTTTCATTAACCCGAAACTCAAAGAAATGTACGGCGTAGAAACTATGCCGCAAACTGCTGAAAATGTAGCGGAACAGTTCAATATTAACCGTGCCGATCAAGACTTGTTTGCTCTAACCAGCCAACAACGTACTGCTGCTGCACAAGCACGCGGTTTCTTTGACAAAGAAATTATTGCAGTGGAAATTCCACAACGTAAAGGCGAGCCTGTCGTTGTTGCTGCAGACGAACATCCACGTGCATCAACCACAGCAGAAGCATTGGCAAAATTAAAGCCAGTGGTAAAAGCAGACGGTACTGTGACTGCAGGTAACGCGTCAGGTATTAACGATGGTGCGGCTGCCCTACTGATTGCTTCTGAAGAAGCGGTTGCACAACACGGCTTAAAACCACGTGCCAAAATCATTGCTTCAACTGTTGTTGGTGTTGAACCACGTATTATGGGCTTTGGTCCTGCGCCTGCAATCAAAAAATTGTTGGCACAAACAGGTTTGACCATTGAACAAATGGACGTGATTGAACTGAACGAAGCCTTTGCTGCACAAGCATTAGCATGTACTCGTGACTTAGGCATTGAAGATGGTTCAGAGAAAGTCAATCCAAACGGTGGTGCAATTGCTTTAGGTCACCCACTTGGTGCATCTGGTGCGCGTTTAGTCACTACAGCACTGAACCAACTTGAACAAACTGGCGGTAAATACGGTTTATGTTCAATGTGTATTGGTGTTGGTCAAGGTATTGCTTTGATTATTGAACGTGTTTAATCCTCATTAAAAGTCCCCCCTTTCATAAAGGGGGATTTAGGGGGATTTATAAGATTAAGGATTTAAAAAAAATGCCAACTTTTACCTCAAATGATGCGCAAATCAATTACCAAACTTTTGGTGATGCTACAAAACCTGCACTGATTTTTTCAAACTCGCTGGGTACAAACTTCAAAATGTGGCAAGCACAGATTGATTTTTTCCAGCAAGACTTTTTTGTAATTTGCTACGACACACGTGGTCACGGTGCATCATCAGCTCCGCAAGGTCCATATAGCATTGATCAATTGGGGCAAGATGTTGTAAATCTACTCGATCACTTAAATGTTGAAAAAGCGGCATTCTGTGGTATTTCTATGGGCGGTTTAACAGGTCAATGGTTAGCGATTCATCGCCCTGAACGTTTTAATCAGGTGGTGGTGTGTAATACTGCGGCAAAAATTGGTCAAGAACAGGCTTGGAATGACCGTGCCGCATTGGTACGTGAACAAGGTTTACAACCGATTGCTTCGACTGCAGCATCACGCTGGTTTACTGAACCCTTTATCCAAAGCAACGCGACAGTGGTCAACAATCTTCAAAACGACTTGGCAGCTGGCAGCGCCGAAGGTTATGCGAGCTGTTGCGAAGCTTTGGCTAAAGCGGATGTACGTGAACAACTTAAAGACATCACTGTGCCTGTTTTAGTGGTTGCAGGTCAGCAAGACCCTGTGACAACAGTTGTCGATGGTCAATTTATGGTTGAACGTATTGCCAATAGCCAATTGTTTGAAATCAATGCATCGCACATTTCTAACGTAGAATTGCCAAATGAATTTAACCAAGCAGTGAAGCAGTTTATCCAAGCATAAAACTTCATTGTTATTGTTAATAAGTTAAAAGTTAAAAAAATAGAGTTCTTTCGAGAACTCTATTTTTTATAGATGAATCTGCAGTTAGACGAGCTGGACTTAAACTAACTCCACCGCAATCGCTGCGGCTTCACCACCGCCAATACATAAAGATGCCACGCCTTTTTTCGCGCCTATACGTTGCAATGCATGAATGAGCGTCACAATAATACGTGAACCTGAAGAACCTAGAGGATGCCCCAAAGCACATGCACCACCCTGAATATTCACTTTGGCAGGGTCTAAATCAAAAGCATCTATCGCAAGCATGGTTACCATGGCAAAGGCTTCATTAATTTCCCACAAATCTACATCGGCAACCGACCACCCTGCTTTATCTAGCACTTTTTGAATCGCCCCTACAGGAGCAAGAGTAAACTCAGAAGGATGTTGTGAATGTGTCGCGTATGCCACAACTTTTGCAAGCGGTTTTAAGCCACGCTCTGCCGCAACCACATCTGATGTAATCACCAGAGCAGATGCGCCATCTGAAATAGAGCTGGCATTGGCGGCTGTAATCGTGCCATCTTTTTTAAATGCGGGACGCAAACTGCTAATTTTATCGACTTTGGCATTTAACGGTTGTTCATCCTGATCGACAATCACATCACCTTTACGTGAATGAACAGTGACAGGCACGATTTCATTTTTAAAATAACCGTTTTGAATGGCTTCTACCGCGCGGTTTAAAGAGCGAATTGCGTATTCATCCTGCTGCTCACGGGTATAGTTTTTCTTGTCTGCCATGTCTTGCGCCAGCACGCCCATCGACAAGCCTGTTTCAGCATCTTCTAAACCTTCCTGAAACATGTGGTCTGTGACTTTGCCGTGTCCCATACGGAAACCTGCACGTGCTTTATCTAGCAAATACGGCGCATTCGACATAGATTCCATACCGCCAGCGACCACAATCTGCGCTGAACCTGCCTGAATAGCATCGGCTGCCTGCATAACAGCTTTCATGCCAGAGCCACAAATTTTATTGATGGTGGTTGCACCTGTACTATCGGGTAAACCCGCTTGACGCATCGCCTGACGTGCAGGGCCTTGCTTCAAACCTGCAGGCAATACACAACCAAAAATTACTTCATCAATGTCAGTCCCACTTAAACCTGCACGTGCAACTGCGTGTTGAATTGCAACCGCGCCTAAATCGGGTGCTGTACAACTTGCCAGTGAACCTTGAAAGCCGCCCATTGCGGTACGTACAGCATCTACAATTACAATCATTTTTAGTCCCTTATTACCGTCTTTTTAAAGTGATTACCGTAAAAGCCATGCTTTTTAAAATTACAAATAACATCCCTGTGAGTTAGCAAGTAATTCACGTTAAATGTAAATCAAAAGATGAGCATTGCAATCTCGCAAAGTGCTGAATTGCTATGCTTGATTGATCTTAGACTTTTAGGCCTTGCTTATGAAAAATAGAATAAAAGTTTTAGAAATCCAATTTTATTTCACTAAAATGACCTGTTTGGTTCAGTTTTATTGACAACCGATTTGGCTTATGGATTGTGCTATTTTTCACATGATATTTTTTAAATTCATTGGTTCACTGATGAACATACGTTAAAACTTACCTTTTCAAGACCTTGGTGCTATTTTCAAGTTGCTCAAACTGCACTAGACTCCAACATGCTTAATTGGTTGTAATTGGAATATTGATTGATGACGACTCTACGCCAAGAAAATTTCCGACGTCGTAAAGAGAAAATTTTGGCAATGGCTGAGGTTTTATTACTGGAAAATCATAATGATATTACATTAAGTGAGTTGGCTGCAGAGTTAGATATTGCCAAAGGCACAATTTATAAATATTTCAAAAGTAAAAATCAGCTCTATTTAGAGTTAATTATTTTAAATGAACAGCGTTTATTGGATATTTCCAAACAGTATCACCATAACTTTCAAACTTATGTTTCGCAGTACATGCTGTATAACATGCTTAATTCCAACCGTACGATTTTGCTGCACTCGATTGAAGAACGCTTAACCAATAATGAACGTAAACTAAATGAATTGTTTGAACAGTTATACGATATTCGTGAGCAGCGTATTTTAGAAATTAAGGACATCACCCAAGCCTATTTAGAGTCCTTTAACAGCGCGATGTCGATCCGTGATTATCTGTCTTATATTTGGACAGTAACTTATGGTGCGTCGTTATTACTCAATTCTACCCATTATCAAAAAGCTATTGGGTCACGTGAACGCTTAATCAAGCTATATATTAATCAAGCACTGATGACGCCAGATAAAGTATCTGCGATTGTTTGATTTTTACATAGTTAGCTTCGTTGGATTCATTGCTGATCCCGCTAAATATTAGCGTCTAAGTAGAAAGAAATTTGCTTTTCAGAACGTATTAACTCACCTCATAAATTTATTCTCTAAATAAAAAATCCCAAAGTTCAAACTTTGGGATTTTTCAAATTCTTTTGACTGTCTAAAGACACATCATTCTGCACTAATATCTTCAAATAATACTGAAGATAAATAACGCTCACCACTGTCAGGTAAAATCACCACAATATTTTTACCTGCATTTTCAGGACGTGCCGCCAATTTTGCAGCAGCAGCCATTGCTGCACCACTTGAAATACCGACTAAAATACCTTCTTGGGTTGCTGTTTTACGCGCCCAGTCAATTGCTTCAGCACTTTCAATCGCAATCACTTCATCCACCAAATCTAAATCTAGGTTTTTTGGAATAAAGTTAGCGCCAATCCCCTGAATTTTATGTGGTGCAGGCGTAATGGCTTCACCACGCTTGGCCTGAGCGATAATTGGAGATTCAGCAGGCTCGACTGCAACAGTATGCAATGCCTGACCTTTTACCTTTTTGAAATAACGCGAAATACCAGAAATCGTACCGCCTGTACCTACACCTGCAACAAGAATATCGACCTTGCCGCCTGTTGCTGCCCAAATTTCTGGGCCTGTGGTTTCTTCATGAATTTGCGGATTGGCAGGGTTATTAAACTGCTGCGGCAAATAATAAGTTTCAGGATGTTCGGTTGCCAAACGCTCTGCTTCATCCACCGCGCCTTTCATACCTTTTGCAGGCTCAGTCAGCACCAAATTTGCACCCAACGCTTTCAACACCTTACGGCGCTCAATACTCATGCTTGCAGGCATCGTTAGTGTAATCTCATAACCTTTTGCTGCAGCTACAAATGCCAAAGCGATTCCTGTATTACCGCTGGTCGGTTCTACAATATGCATACCTGCTTTTAACACGCCACGTCTTTCAGCATCGGCAATTAAAGCAGCACCAATACGGCATTTCACAGAAAATGCAGGGTTACGGCTTTCCACTTTGGCTAAAACCGTTGCATCGCCAGAAATTAAACGGTTAATGCGTACCAATGGCGTGTTACCAATCGCTTCTGCATTATTGCTATATACGGCAATCCCTAAATTTGCTGGTGTTGAAAAAGCTGCATCTGTGGTCATGATTATTCCCTAAGTTATATCTATATAAACAAAATTTAAATTATCATACCTTTTTATAAAATTTTTGCCGATGTTTCACGAAAATTGTTTTATACAAAAATATGATTAGCTTTCAACAAAATGCGAATTAGAATAAAGAGATGACGACCTCAGTTTAATTGTCGATTTTCTCGGCACTTGGGTTTGAAATTCGCTATTTATTTTTTGACAATAGCAACACATAACAAAATGTAGGGAATGCAATGTCTAATAAACGTTACAGTCAGCTTTATCGTAATTT
This sequence comes from Acinetobacter sp. YH12131, assembly GCF_013418635.1. Lineage (NCBI taxonomy): Bacteria > Pseudomonadati > Pseudomonadota > Gammaproteobacteria > Moraxellales > Moraxellaceae > Acinetobacter > Acinetobacter sp. YH12131. The sequence continues at coordinate 16,785 of NZ_VPBQ01000022.1, read as the reverse complement.
CACTAAAAAAATCTTAGATAAGATTGTGACGCCACAAGTATTAGGCACGACTGCAGAATTAGAACATCGTGTTGCACAAAGCTCTGAAAAAACACAATTTTGTTATGTGCTGCAAGATGCCTCTCTCAGCAATACCGTATTGATTGATCAGCAGACGCAATCTCGTGGTTTACCTTCTGTGTATGCGCCTTTAAACATTGCCGAGCATCAGGAAGACGATTCCATTTTGGTCTTGCGTGAGAAAAACCCACAGCACAGTGCTTATCACTACTCTGCTAAATTGATTCGACTCATTGAAACCTTAGAGCAACATCCTGAACATGATGTGTTGTTAGTTCCCGTAACTGTACTTTGGGGACGTTCACCCGAATACGAAGACTCTTGGTTTAAAGCATTATTTGCCGATGCATGGTCTACGCCAAACAAGCTTAAACAAACCATTAATATTTCGCTCTATTCACGTGATAACTACATCGAGTTTCATAAAGCAATTTCCTTACGTCAGCTTATTGAACAAGCCACACAACAACAACCACACTTATCGCCTGCGCACTTTATTGAGCAACATCTGGAACACAATTTTAATCAACACAAAGAAGCGATTTTAGGCCCAGACTTATCTGACCGCCGTAATTTGATTCATGCGTTGATGAAAAGTGAAGCAGTACAACAAGCTATTCGTAAAGAAAGTATCGAACAAAAGGTCAGTATGTTTGAAGCAGAAAACCGTGCTAAAAGCTATTTAACTGAAATTGTATCGGACTTTTCTTATTCGACTTTGCGTTTTGCTGAACTGGCACTGACCAAGCTTTGGACACAGCTCTATGATGGCATTGAAGTGCATCACTTTGACACGGTACGCGAACTCGCCAAAGACTATGAAATCGTCTATACCCCTTGTCATCGTAGCCACATCGACTATTTGTTGCTGTCTTATGTGATTTTTAATCGTGGCTTGATGGTGCCGCATATTGCAGCAGGTATTAATTTAAATTTACCAATTGTGGGTCAATTAATGCGTGGTGCAGGTGCGTATTTTATTCGCCGTACTTTCAGCGGCAATGAATTATACACCTCGGTATTTAAAGAATATTTACACAGTTTATTGTCACGCAACACCCCACTCGAATACTTCATTGAAGGTGGACGCTCACGTACAGGTTTATTGTTACCGCCGAAAAAAGGCATGTTGTCGATGACCATTCAAAGCCATTTACGCGGAGCAACCAAACCAATTGCATTTATTCCAACGTATTTTGGTTATGAAAAACTGATTGAAGGCACATCTTATTTAAATGAATTAAACGGCAAACCGAAAGAAGCCGAATCTTTATGGGGTATTTTAAACTCTGCCCGTAAAATTGAAAAAGTCTTTGGTCAGGTCTATGTCAACTTTGGCGAACCTGTATTTTTAGATGATGTTTTAACTGCCAACCAAGCACGCGATGTAAAACTGAACATAAATGATGAACTACCGACCTCTGTGATTCACACGGTAGATCATACTGCGCATGCAATCTTGGAAAATATCAATAAAGCGGTGGTGATTAACCCAATCGCCCTCATCTCTCTGATTTTATTAAATGCCGATCAGCATGCATTGAAACAAGATGAGCTGCTCGCCCGAATTGAACAATATCGACGTTTGCTCAAACAATTGTGCTACGACCCACGTATGATTATTACGGGTTTAAATCCACAAGAAATTATTGAATATGCGCTAAAACTTAAACAAGTTGAGCGTTATAACCAAGATGGTGTAGAACAGATTCGAGTCGCAGAAAGCCAAAAAATCTTATTGAGCTATTTTAGCAATAATATTTTGCACTGCTTTATTTTGCCTGCGTGTGTAGCATTAATTGTGCAGCAGTTTAATGAACAAAATTTAGCATTATCATGCGCAGATTTAATGCAAAAACTGCAGGCGATTTATCCATATTTGAAGCAAGAGTTTTTCTTGGCATGGACGGCGCAAGAACTTTCTCAAGAAATCGAAAAAATTGTGGCGTACTTTATTCAGCAAAATTGGGTTACAGAAGCAAATCTGCAATTACAGCCGAACCCAGCTACACAGCATGAACTCTATGCCTTAGCTGAACTGGCAAAACCAAGTTTAAATAATTTCGTATTGATTCAAGGGCTTTTGCAGCGTTATAGCGCACACATCCCTTTAAATCTGAAAGTTTTGGAAAAAATGACCAAAACCGTATTACAACGCGCTGCAGATTCTGCACAATTTAAGTCTGCATATTATTTTGATAGTGCCACCTTAAAAAGTTTTATCAGCAGTTTAGATCAGCAAGCCTTGTTGCAACACAATGCTGCGCAGATAAGCCTAGATGATACTTTTAGTGCCAAAATGTCTGAATACTTTGCTTGGTATAACCCAGAAATTCACGAGTTATTAGCTGCATCGAGTGAATTTAGTGAGAAAGAATTAAAAAGTTTTGAACAGGTGAAAAAATAGGTTTTATTGTAACTCAGCCACTTTTTTATCAATTTTTTGATTAGAATATCAGGCCATTATTTATGATTGGCTGATATCTTTTCTTAAATGATACTTGTTCTCATATATAAATAATGATTTATGTTATATAATTTATCTTCCACTCCCGCCTAATATATATTGGGTTAGCTGTAAATTAAGAGAATAAAACAATGAACGATGGTCTTGAAATCACATCAATGCGTGAATCTGCGGATACCGTTGTTGGAATTTTAAAATCTTTGGCGAATAGTGACCGTCTTTTAATTCTTTGTCATTTATCTCAACAAGAATTAAACGTATCGCAAATTGAAGAAATAACTCAAATTCATCAGCCTACTTTATCGCAACAATTAATGATGCTGCGTAAAAGTGATGTGGTGAATACCCGCCGTGATGGCAAGCAAATTTTTTATTCAATTAAAGATGAAAAAATGGTGCAGGTACTTAATATCCTATATGCACTTTATTGCCCGCAGGACTAAATGATAATGCCTGTATTATCAGGCATCACCATAAAACTTGAATACTCTCCTGCTATTTCAAAGACTTCTTAGCATTTTTTGTTCATAATATATCTAAATTTATGATTTAGATTTCAGTATGTCAGATTTCAATTCACGTTTGGCTCATGTACTGCCTGCTTGGCAATGGCTGCGAAAATACAATGCAGAAACATTGAAATCTGATCTGCTGTCTGCGTTTATCGTCATTGCCATGCTTGTACCTCAAGGGATGGCTTATGCCATGCTTGCAGGTTTACCTCCTGTCATGGGTTTATATGCCAGCGTGATCCCCATGATCATGTACGCCTTGGTTGGTGGCAGTCCAACCTTGTCCATTGGCCCAGTCGCCATTATTTCCATGATGACCTTTGCGACGCTCAATCCATTATTTGAAGTCGGCTCGGCAGCTTATATTCAAGCAGCCTGTTTACTTGCTGTGATGGTCGGCATTATTTCGCTACTTTTAGGGATTTTTCGCTTCGGTTTTTTAATTCAACTCATTAGCCATCCTGTTATTAAAAGCTTCATTATTGCCTCTGCATTAATGATTGCGATTGGACAGCTTAAATTTCTTTTAGACATCCCCCTTAAAGCCAATAACTTACCCGAGTTCTTATACAGCTTTTGGCAATATGTGGGACAAACCCATCTTTATAGCGTGCTCTTGGGTGTTGCTGCCATTTTATTTCTAATTTACGCCCCTAAAATCATCAACAGTAATGCCATTCGTGAACGTGTTCGAGGGAATGGTTTTATCTTAAAAGCCTTGCCATTGGTATTGGTGATCGGTTCGATTGCTTTGGTTTATTCATTGCATTTGCAACAAGTCGGAATTAAAACTGTGGGAGAAATTCCTTCAGGATTTCCGCCTATTCAATTCCCTGAATGGAATGCACAACTTGTTCTACAACTCCTTCCTGGCGCAGCCATGATTGCCATGATCAGTTTTGTGGAATCTCTGTCTATTGCGCAAGCCACCGCCTTACAACAACGTAGTCACTTAAATAGCAATCAGGAACTGATTGCACTCGGTTTAGCCAATTTTGGCGCAGGTGTTAGCTCCTCTTTTCCCGTCACAGGCAGTTTGTCGCGTACCGTGGTCAATGCCGATGCAGGTGCAAAAACACCAATGGCAGGTGTATTTACCTCCATCGTGATTGTTATTGTCAGTTTATACTTCACGGGATTTTTCCAAGACTTACCACTGGCTGTTTTGGCTGCAACCATTATTGTTTCAATTTGGAAACTGGTCGAGTTCCAATCTTTTAAAGAAACTTGGCGTTATTCCAAAGCCGATGGTCTGGCCATGTGGGTGACGTTCTTTGGTGTTGTATTCATTGATATTTCGACAGGTTTAATTATTGGGATTGTGTCCACCTTTATTCTAATGTTGTGGCGTATTAGCCGACCACATATTGCGGTAATTGGTTTACTTGAAGGCACACAACATTTTCGTAATATTCAGCGCCATCAAGTGCGTACCGCGCCACACGTACTTTCCATGCGAATTGACGAAAATCTAACCTTTTTAAATGCCAATACTTTAAAAGGCTTTTTTATTAATCAAGTCAGTCAAAACCCTCAGTTAAAGCATGTTGTGGTGAATTGTTCGAGTATTAGCAGTATTGATTTAAGTGCGCTCGAAATGCTGGAAGATTTAAATCTTGAACTAAAAAAATTGAATATTTGTCTGCATTTTTCTGAAATTAAAGGCCCGGTAATGGACAAATTACAACACTCAAAACTTTTGCAGCATTTAAATGGAAAAGTTTTTTTTTCACATTATTTAGCCATGCAAGAGCTTGCGCCTGAACTGACTTAAAGATCAAGAAATTGATCTTTAATTTTATCTTTAAAACTGGATGTTCAACACACATACTTTTTGATCAATGAGTACTTTTATCTTGCTGAAATTTAAACAGTTTAATAAATATCACTTTTAAAAATATAGACTTAACTTTTAAATCAAAATTATTTTTAAGCACATGGATATTTCAGTATAAAATAGCCGCTTTTCTTTTACCTTATTTTCGTATGTTTTCAGCTTTTTTGCGTTTGAGTTTAGTCTCCCGAATTATGATTGCAATTGTACTCGGTGTGGCTGTTGCAATTTTATTTCCAGAATCTGCGCCTTATTTAAGCCTTTTGGGTGATTTATTTATTAAAGCCCTAAAGTCAGTTGCGCCAATTTTAGTGTTTATTTTGGTCATGGCATCCATTGCCAATTTTAAAATTGGAAGCAGCAATGCTTATATCAAACCGATTATGCTGATGTATGCGATTGGTATGTTCTTGGCTGCGCTCAGTGCGGTCATTGCAAGCTCACTTTTCCCAAGTACATTATTTTTAGATGTTGCGACACAGGCAGATTTAACACCGCCGGGTAGTCTTGCTGAAATTTTGAAAAACCTTTTACTTAGTTTTGTTGCTAACCCTGTAGTTGCGATTGCCGAAGCCAACTTTATTGGTATTTTGGCTTGGGCTGTGGCTTTAGGGATTGCCTTCCGCCATGCTACAGAGTCCACCAAAGCATTGTTGAATGATGCAGCCAATGCAGTCAATCGCGTTATTCGCTTGGTGATTAACTTTGCACCTTTCGGTATTTTTGGCTTGGTTGCCGTGACATTTGCCGATGCAGGCTTGAGCACCTTAGCCAGTTATGCTCAATTATTGGCAGTCTTGTTAGGTACGATGTTCTTTGTCGCGTTGGTCATCAACCCAATCATGGTGGCATTTGTGACCCGCAGCAATCCTTATCCTTTAGTTTTTCAATGCTTACGCGAAAGTGGTATTACCGCATTCTTTACCCGTAGTTCTGCAGCCAATATCCCTGTCAATTTAGACTTAGCCAAGCGTTTAGGCGTACAGGAATCAACCGCGAGTGTTGCAATTCCGTTAGGTGCAGTAATTAACATGGCAGGCGCATCGGTCACCATTACCGTTTTGACCTTAGCTGCGGTAAATACTTTAGGAATTTCTGTCGATTTTAGCACCATGCTGATTTTATCTGTGGTTGCAACGGTGTCGGCCTGTGGTGCTTCAGGCGTTGCGGGCGGCTCGTTACTGCTGATTCCTGTAGCGTGTGGCTTATTTGGTATTTCTTCAGATATTGCCATGCAAGTTGTTGCAATTGGTATGGTCATTAGCGTATTGCAAGATTCAACCGAAACTGCACTTAACTCATCTACCGATGTGCTATTTACTACTGCGGTTGACCGTGGTTTGAGTTAAGATACAATGCGTTAGGAAACTTACGCAATCATCCATTATGCCTTTTCAAACTTTACCCCTTTGGGTGCAATTTGGTGCTTTTTTTCTAGCTGTCAATGCTGGAATTATTAACGTACTCGGATTGGTGACCGTATTGCACCAGTCCGTTTCGCACATGACTGGTAACGTCAGTATCTTAGCGATGGCGCTAATCGACTGGAAACCAGAAGCCATGATTTTCTTGTTTCTGGTGATTTTGTGCTATGTGATTGGCTCATTTTATAGCGGCGTCATTTTAGGAAATAGCAATTTTCGCTTAGGGCGTCGCTATGGTTTTCCCATGAGTTTGGTGGCTTTTTTTATTTTAATCTGCTGGGTATTATTGCCTTATTTCCCACGTTATGCCCTGCTTTGGGCGTCAGTTGCCATGGGCATACAAAATGCCATGATCAGCTACTATAAAGGCACCATCATCCGCACCACACATTTATCTGGGGTATTGACCGATTTAGGCTTAGCCCTCGGTTATCGAGTGCGGGGCTTACAAGTTGAAAAAAGACGTATTGTTTTACACCTACTGATTTTAATTGGTTTCTTTGTGGGTGGATTACTCGCTGCAGCCATTTATCCTACATTTAAACTGAATTCTTTTCTGGTACCTGCAGGACTCAGCCTAAGTTTGAGTTTGGTGTATTGGATTATTTATTTTCGCTATCGACATCTTCAACATTAAGTTTCGGAAATTATCATGGTTAAAAATGCACTACAGGCACAATTGCTCAAAGCGGGTTTAGTGGATAATAAAAAAGCAAAAAAACTGTCTAAACAAACCTTACACGAACAGCGCACAGGTGAAAGTAAAGATGCTGAAGTGAAAGCCAAAATTGCACAGGCACAGCAAGAAAAACTCGCCAAAGACCAAGCTATTGAGCAAGAAAAGAAAGCCGCTTTACAGGAAAAAGAACTGAAAGCAGCAATTATGCAAATGATTCAGCAGCATAAAATTCGTGATACCGATGGTGAAGTGGCTTATCAGTTTTTAGATGGCAAGATTAAAAAAGTGTATATCAATCAACAAATTTACAATGCACTCGTGGCAGGTAGTTTGGTGATTGCCAAAGAAAATGACAGTTATGCGTTCCTGCCTAAAGCTTTAGCTGAACGTATTAATAGCAAAATGGAAGGCTTTATTATTGTCAATAATGCCGAGAAAAATGAAGCCACGACAGATGAAGAAGATCCATACGCAGCCTATGTGATTCCAGATGATTTAATGTGGTAGATCACGCAAGTATTTATGCAAATATTTATGCTAGGTATCTATTCAAAGCCAGTATCTGTACTGGCTTTTTTATTATGACTGCAACTTGATTGAAAACTTTCAGTAAAAACAAATAATTGAAATGTAGCAAAAAGTTACTCAGCCTTCAAATTTAAACTTTAGTCGATACACTATCTAACAATTTCATACATCAATGAAGAATTAAGGTGAATTGCAGGCCAAAATTCTAAGTGCCGTGCAGACGAAAATCAGCAACCTTAAAGCGAGGACCTTTTGCAAGAATTTAATTTTATTCAAAATATTCAGGAATGGTATAACCAATACCCTTGGTTAGAAATGCTGACCTCACTCAGTATTGTGATTCTACTGGCAATTTTAGCCAACTTTATTGCCAAGCAAATTGTAGTGCGCGGGATTCGCAAACTGATTTCTAAAATGACCTTTGCCAATAGTGAAATTATTTCACAGCATAGTGTCATCCGACGTATTGCCAACATTGTCCCAGCTGTCGTGATTATGAACGGCATCACCACCGTACCGCATTTGTCAGATAAAGTAGAAAGCTTTGTGCAAATGGGTGCGCAAGCCTTTATATTCCTGACCATTGCATTGGCAATTTCTGAATTTTTAAATATTTTTAACCTGTTCTATCAACGCAATCCTAAGTCACGCAACAAGCCAATTAAGGGCTATTTGCAGTTAGTTAAACTCATTATTTATGTGGTCTGTGCCCTCATGATTTTAGGCACTTTCCTGAAAAAAGATGTGTTTACCTTACTCGCAGGTTTTGGTGCGATGGCTGCTGTTTTGATGTTGGTTTTCCAAAATACCATTTTATCTCTAGTGGCTTCGGTACAAATTTCTTCCTACGATATGGTACGGATTGGTGACTGGATTGAAATGCCTTCTTTAAATGCCGATGGTGATGTCATTGATATGTCATTACATACAGTCACCGTGCAAAACTGGGATAAAACCCTGACCACTATTCCAACCAATAAACTCATTACCGATACCTTTAAAAACTGGCGTGGCATGCAGGAAGCTGGTGCCCGACGTATTAAACGTGCCATTTTAATTGATCAAAGTTCTGTGCACTTTATGACTGAACATGAACAAAGCAAACTTAAAGAGTTTTTGTTATTGGATCAATATTTACATAGCAAAAATGAAGAAATTGAGCAGTTTAATCAGCAGTTAGCAAATCAATCACAATACAACCAACGCCGTTTAACCAATTTAGGGACGTTCCGTGCCTATGTTGAATTTTATCTGAAACAGCATCCTGGCATTAATCAATCTCAGTCATTGATTATTCGCCAACTACAGCCAAGCAGTGAAGGTTTACCGCTAGAAATTTATGCCTTTACCAAAACCACTGCATGGAAAGATTATGAAAGTATTCAATCCGATATTTTTGATCATTTGCTGGCAATTATTCCGGAGTTTGGCTTAAAAGTGTATCAAGCCCCATCGGGTTCAGATTTAAAGCAAATTGCTGCACCATTTAAAGCAAGTTCTGTCCAAAGTCTAAATCCTTTAGAAATTGACGAGGCATAATTATGGATTTATTGCTGAGCCATGTGTCGCAAAATGCTTGCATGGCTCAGTAGCCGTTTTTATTTTCAGCAAGACGATAAAATTTTCATTAAATTAAAATGCACTCGTACACTCGTATATGAATAAGAGAAAATAAAGTCTTATTTGTAAGAGCTTTGTTGAAACAAATATCTAACACTATGTTTTAATTATAATTAAATTTCCTCAAACCTTTAAATCACAGCTTGCTCCAAATTTATGTAATAAGGTCATTGCCGGTTGAAAAAGTCTAATGATTCTAAGAATTCACCTAACTTTTCAACTCACTAAAATGTGTCGCTCTTGTTAATTGATTCTGGATTCGAAAAATGATCATCAATAATTCGTCTAATGAAAGATTGAAATTCACTACTTTTGTGCTTTAGCGCTCTAGATGATCAATACACGCGCTACAGGATGAGGGGTACGAGTTTATAAAAGATCTCTAATAGACCAAATAATGAAAAGTTTAAGGCAGGACGCGGTACAACGTCGCAAAACATTGTTCTGCTTTTTCATTACTACAGAAATTAATGGTGTGCGCATTTTTCCATTTTACAAAATATTGTGAAATATCGCCTGTTTGGTCTTCCTGATAACCAGAACAATCCACTTCATTATTGTCATATTTAACTTGCAAAATTAAAGCCGGTAACGAATTTGCAGGGTCTTGTGAAGGTTGATAATCATATACACCTGCAGACCATTCTTGACCGCTTTTAATCACCACATCGCTATTACTTTTAAAGTTGTAATATTCAATACATTTACGATTATTTGGGATTTGCATGCCCCACAGCCCCACAATTTCTGGACGGGTCACCACACGAAATTTATTGGTCGTTTCTGCTGCTACTGGCGTTAACTTGGCTGAATCTATTGTTGTATTTTCATTCGCAATCGCGCAGACAGAACATAAGCTTAAAACTGTGGTTAGATATATTTTTTTCATACATTTATTTAAAGATATAAACCGTTTAGACAACTTAGCATATTTTTAATCCAAATCTGCAAGCATAAACATAAGACAACAATTTTATTTAACGAAAATGTGACTTAGTTTACATTTAATCGACTTTGTAGGTAATGGTTATTTGATATGATCGCCTTTCTGTTGTGAACGTCACACTCATTCAAGTTTTTTTCTTAATTATCAACCCATTGCAAAAGTGAGTTTAGTACTTGCAAAACTTTAGCATACCGCAAACTATATCTTCGACTCAAAAGCAAATATTTGCCTTTGGACTGCTAGCCGTTGTGGTATTTTTTTCTTGTTTATTGGGTATTTTTACTCGCCCACTTAGCTACTTTTCTTTTTTTTGGCCAAGCAACGCCCTCTTGTTGGGGCTACTCATTCGCTTTCCATCTTTAAAAAGTTTTGGTGGAATTTTGGGTGCATTTATTGGCTATATGGGTGCTGATTTAGTTACAGACAATACCTTGCTGATGACGCTAGGTTTAACGCTTTCCAACTTTGTAGCTGTTTTTAGTGGGTTGTTTTTCTTTAATTTTGCCCGCGCTAAACTTCCAGCGAGCAATAATAATGTGTCAGAGCTATATCCACATATTATTGCTGTAACTTTAGGCTGTTTCTTTGGGGCTTTATTTGCCATTCTTCTGCTGCCAAATTTGCCGCACACCTTTATGTTAAAAGAAAATCGTTGGATTGATTTTTTTACTTGGTGGTCTGGTGAAATTTTAAATGCGGTAATTGTCTTACCTTTAATTTTGGCTGCCCCAGGCTGGTCTAAATTCAAAAAACTTATAAATAATCAATATGCTAAAGAAACTCAAATTCAGGATATCTTGCCCTTTTTTGCATTACTGATCTCTATCGCCTGCACCCATATTTTTTATGGACCAGGTGCATTGTTGTATCCATTGGCTGCATTAATTTGGGCAGCTGCCAGCTATCAACTTTTTAATTTGGCACTGATTAATAGCTTGGTCTGTTTAACTCTGTATCACAGCGTCACAGGCTTGTTTATAGATCAAGTGAATTCGAGTTATTTAACCACCATTATTTCTATTCGTGTGGGTTTAATTATTTTAGGTCTTGCCACGTTAATTTTATGTGTGATTAGCCAAAACCGAAATCAGTTGTATAGAGAAGTATTGTATTTGGCAAATCATGACAGTTTAACCGAAACACTGAACCGCCGTAGTTTTACTCAGTTAAGTGAAAAAGCTTTAAAGCATAAAAACAATCATTCATTGTCTTTAATTATGTTAGATATCGACGATTTTAAAAAAATGAATGATCAATATGGGCATTATGTCGGTGACCGTGCTTTGCAACATCTCTCTAACATCGTTAAAAGCAATTTACGTGATCACGATTTATTTTGTCGCATTGGTGGTGAAGAGTTCATTATTTTGCTGAACAATAATAACTTAAATAAAACTCAACGCATTGCAGAACGTATTCGTATGTGTATTGAACATCAAGCGTTAAATTTAGAAAACCTTGAACCCATTCATTTTACAGTAAGCATGGGCGTGTCACATACACACTTACCCACCAATCTCCCTTTACAAGATTTAATTATTCAGGCAGATCAGGCGCTATATCAGGCAAAAATGCAAGGTCGTAATCGGGTCATTCTTGCTTCTTAAACAAAAATAGCATACAACATCAATTTGACAATACAGATTTTCAGGATTGAAATGAAACTTGCAGATTACCTCCAATATGATGCTTTAGGCTTGGCAGAGCTGGTTGCCAAAAAGGATGTTCAGGCCTCAGAATTATTAGATATTGCGTTACAACGTGCTGAACAAACCAATCCACAATTAAATGCCATTATTATTCCTATGCATGAACATGCACGGCAGCGCACACAAACAAAATTAACAGGCCCATTTGCAGGTGTGCCCTTTTTAGTCAAAGACTTATTTCAACAATATGCAGGCTATCCGACTTCATTTGGTTGTCAGGGTTTAAAACGTGCGCATCATCTTGCAGAACAAAATGCAGAAATTGTAAATCGTTGGGAAAATAGCGGAATCGTTACCTTTGGACGTACCAACACGCCTGAATTTGGGATTAAAGGGATAACCGAGCCAGATGCTTGGGGTGCATGTAAAAATCCATGGAATTTGAAACACAATAGTGGTGGTTCTTCTGGTGGTTCTGCGTCTGCAGTTGCGGCAGGTATTGTGCCGATTGCAGGGGCAAGTGATGGCGGTGGTTCAATTCGTATTCCTGCGTCTTACTGTGGTTTGTTTGGTTTAAAACCAAGTCGTGGACGCACCCCGTGGGGGCCACAACTCAGTGAAGCCATGCATGGTGCAGCGATGCAACATATTTTAAGTAAAAGTGTACGTGACAGTGCGGCAATGCTCGATGCAACGCATGGCGCAGATGGTCATTCACTTTTCAAAATTGAAGCTCCTGAACGCAGTTATTTAGATGCAATTCAGCAAGCGCCAAAAAAATTAAGAATCGCATATTCGACCCAATCTCCGATTGGTACAGCTGTTTCACAAGATGCGATCAATGCCATTCAAAAAACCGTACAGCTTTTAGAATCTTTAGGGCATGAAGTTGTTGAAGACCGTCCGGCTATTGATGGTATGCAATTGGCCAAAGATTTTATTACCACATGGTTTAGCCAATTTGCTTATTTAATTGCTGAAATTCAAACTCGCCTGCCAAATCATTCCGATAATTTTGAGCTCGACTCTTTGGCTTTGGCTGCCTTTGGCGCAAAAACCACGTCAGTAGATTACATTCGTAATTTGAATAATTGGGGGGTATATGTCGCGCAAATGAATCAATTCTTTGAGCGTTATGATTTATACCTCATCCCTGCAACTGCCTCAGTTGCACCAAAAAATGGCGAAGTTAAAACTCCTGCATGGCAAAAACCAATTTTAAAAACACTATTACATGCAGGTAAAGCACATTGGTTAGCGCAAGGTAAATTGGTCGATCGCATTGTCAAAGAAAACCTAAAATGGGTGCCATTTACTCAACTTGCCAATATTTCTGGGCTGCCAGCAATGTCTGTGCCATTGTATTGGAATAAAGATAACTTACCATTGGGTTCGCAGTTTATTGCGCCTTTTGCACGTGAAGATGTGCTTTTACAACTGGCTGCACAACTTGAAACGGCTCAACCGTGGTGGCATCAATACGCTAAAATCCGTATTTGATGTAGCAATGAGTAAGAAGCAAGCAAACTATGCTAATCCAACGTTGCTTGCTTCTATTTTTGATAAAAGAACGCTATTACCAACTAGGCTTTGGTATCACTCGACATTGACTGCGATTCTAATTGCTTTGGCAATCCCCAAATAAAACACAGACCAACGAGTGTAGATAATCCTGCAAAAATAAAAATCCATTCGCCTGAAACAATATCCCAATAATGCCCTGCCAAAATACTCCCCAGTGCAACACCTAAACCCCACATGGTACTGTAAAGTGCTTGCCCACGACCTTGTTGCCCTGCAGAAAAGTTTTGAAAAATCACCCGCATGGCAATGATATGAAATAATCCAAAACTAAAGGCATGAACACTTTGTGCAAAAAATTGCGCAAAAAATATGGATGGAAATAAACCGACAATTACCCAGCGTAAGCCTGTCAAAATTAAACATACAGCAACCAGTGAACGCCAAGACCAACGCTTTAAAAACAAACTTGCGTAGGCAAACATAATAATTTCAGCAATCACTCCGACAGACCACAAGAAACCGATCTGACTTGTGCTAAAGCCTGCCTGACTTAAAAAATTACTGTAGAAACTATAAAATGGCGCATGCGAAAACAGTAAAATCAATTCAATTATAAAAAATGAATAGACTACTGGGCGCTTTAAAATAGGCAATAAGGGTTCAAGTTGTTTTTGTGCAATGGGTGCGGAGCTTGGTTCTTGAATACTGAATGACCATAGAAATGCCAGTAAAGAAATACTGAGTAGCAACATCGGTAACATGGAGATTGGTATAATTTCTAAAATAGCACCTATGCCAAAAACCCCGACAATAAAGCCTATAGAACCCCATTTTCGCACTTTGCCATAGAGTTCTGCACGTTTCTCGCCCAACCAAAACAAAGTCACGCCTTCAAATTGTGCCAAAATTGCATTTTGGAAAAAGCTAAAAATCAGCATGAGTAATGCAACAGACTGAAAGCTATTCGGAACAATAAAAATCAGCAACCAAATGCTGGCTTCCATCCAAGTTGCGATGCGTACCAAAAGCATCCGTTTGCCTGATTTATCGGCAATCCATCCCCAAATAAAAGGCGCGAAAAAGCGCGTTAAAATGGCAATGGAAGATAAAACACCAATTTCCTGATAATTAAAGCCTTGATCTTCTAAGTACAGGCTCCAAAAAGGCAAAAACGTCCCAACAATTGCATAGTAGAAAAAGTAGAATCCACCTAAACGTGTCGATATATTCAAGGCTTGCATCAATGTATATTTCCTTGATTTTTCAAACACATAAATAAGTGCATTTCTAACCTGATCTAAAATTTTAAGACAACTGATATATTAACACTGTAGTACTTTAATTTTGAGTGATTGGCTGATTAAAACGAAAAACCCTGAAAATCAGATCAAATTTTCAGGGTAATATTGAGAAAATTTCTTAAAATTGTTTAGCCGCAAGAAGCTTGTAGAATAATTTTAGTTTTCAGATCGACCACCACAGTGACGCGATTCATACGATAATCCATTGTTACAGGCTGACCTGGTGTAACCATTCTCACAATTCCAGCTCGGGTAAGCGCTTTAATTTGTGTTTCAGTCAAACCTGTTTTACCAACTAACTGCGCAGCAGATTCTGGGACACAATTTTGCATGGTCTGTGGCACCTGAGTTTGTTCATTGATAGGCTGATTACTACACGCAGCTAAAGTTGCCACACTTAAAACAGCCAAAACACTATATAACTTTTTCATGTTGATACTCGTTTTTAATTTCTTCAAACCAACTCAAAATAACATAACTGATTAAATATGCAGTAAATTTACTGAATAAAACTGTGATGATAATTTTATTGATCAAAATAAATTAGATGTAAGTTTGGATTAAGTTTAATTCTCAATCACACTTAAACTCAGTTTCATCCAATCAATTGCATGTTGGCGACGCTCTTCTAAAGCATTCCATAGCGTATCTTGCGATAATATAGAATATTCCCCTTCGCGGCAGCTAAGTTCAGGCGCATTTTCATAGTCCTCAAGCCATTGTTCACTTTGATAATAGGCCTGTAATTCTTGCCAGAGCTTTTCTGCAGCTTGCCATTTTTGCTGCGCTTCTCGCATCTGTCGATGTAAATCATGCCATTGCTCATATTGTTGCTGTAAAACCTGAGCATCGTACATTTTATTTTTACTCATAGCTGAAATTCAAAAATTAAGATGACATGAGCGTACAATAATTCAAGATCAAGGAATGTGAGTGTATGTAGGTTTTATTTAAAGAAACATATATTGCTATATTTTTTTGCATTAATTTTTAAAGAAGACAATTCCTGATTTATTTAGTCAACTTTAGCTTCATTACTTTCAGTAAAATTTAGTATAAAAGTGTAATTCCATCTTTTTATCAAAAGTTAAAGTCATTAGTATAAGTTTGCTTCAATTTTTTAGAAAAGGTACAAAAATGAAATATATTTTAGGGGCAACATTACTTGCATTCGGTTTAATGGGATGTAACTCAAATTCAAATAATGAAGTGAGCCAAGAAAAAGTACAAAGTAATGCACCTGCAGAAACACAAGTTATTTATTTTAATGGCCCACAAGATTTAACCATTGAATTAAAATCTTCAGATAATTTTGAAACTGCAGAAATGGTAGATAATTCAGACACAGTTTATCATTTAAAACGTACTGTATCTGGTAGCGGTATTTTACTGAGCAATGATGATGGTGTATCTATTCACTTTAAAGGTGGTGAAGGAGTACTTGAGTTAGTCAAAGATCAGCCTATTAATATTACTGAATTTAAAAAATAGATTTTTTGCTGATCTATACTTAAAACATCATTTATATTATTTATGATTGATAAATCGTTATATTCATTATATGGATGATGCTTTTTATTTATACAAGCGAGCTTTAAAATAAATACTGAATTTAAAAAACCACCTTTTGAGCGATATGCAAAAAGGTGGTTTTTCTATACTTTTTTAGGGCTTAAATTATAAGAGAGTTAGGTATCCGCTGTTGGAGCAATACCTGCAACAGCACAGCCTTTGAAAACTTGATCGCCATAATCTAAGGTCACAGAAAATTCAGCTGTTGTACCATCTGCATCTTTACACGGTGTCGAATTAATATTCACATTCACCGCTTTATTGTCATGTTGCCCCATAAACTCAACCCCTTTTGCATACGCTGAACGTTCAACTGGAATTTTAAAGTTTGGCAACGCTGTTCCTTCAACCTCAATCTGGTCGCCATCTACAAGTACACGCCATGATTGTGTTACACCATAAGCTGTAAATTGTTGGATTGGACCATCATTTACAACCTCAGAGGCTGCTGCGTCATTCGTGGTATTTTGCACAGCAGGCTGTTGAGTTTCTACTTTTTCAGCTGGATTTTCAGGTGCTTTAGATTGATTACATGCACTAAGTAACCCCAGTTACGGATAAGCCAAAGATTTAATCACATGAATTTTAGGCTTATTCTTTTGGCAAAGTTGATACGCACATAGTGAAGAAAATACGCCTGCTAAAAAACCAGCAATCGAACGATGTTTA